>JBBQMX010000134.1:0-5941 GCA_038329375.1 Pseudomonadales bacterium
CCATGGCTGCTCAGGCCGAGGGTTTTAAGCAGCGCCACTGTGTCACGTTGATTCAACGCATACTGACGACTTGCCACCGCCACCGCAACGGCCGCCAGCAGCACGGCAAGACTTCCGCCCAGCAACAGGAAGCGCTCGGCTTTCAGAAGAGACTGTGAAAGCGCTTCGCCATCGCGAATACTTTCCCATTCATGACTGGGTCCGAGGCGTGGCTCCAGCCAACTGTAAAAGGCATTCAGGTCACTTTCTTCACCCGCGTACAGATAGACATACTCCACGCGGCTACCCTGCTGAACCACGTTGGTCGCTGCCACGTCGTCCGAATGCATCATCACCCGTGGCGCCAGAGCAGCCATATTGAAGCCGCCGTCAGGTTCACGTATCAGCACTCCGGAAACCGTCAGGGCCTTGTTGCCGATGTCCAGGCTCTGTCCGATTTGCACATCCAGCAACCGTAACAATCGGGGGTTAACCCAAACGTTTCCCTGCTCAGGGCCCCTTGCCGAGGTCTGGCTCTGCGTATCTTCGCCAAGCTGATATTCAACCTCGCCTTTCAAGGGGTAGTTGTCGTTAACGGCCTTCACCGCGACCAGCTGGAAATTGTCGTTACCGAACACCATGGTGCTGAATTCCACCATCTCGGCGGTTTCCAGACCCCGCCTTTCGGCTTCCTCTTGCCACTCGAGGGGCACTGTAACGCCATTTTCAACCTCAAGTTTTCGATCTGCAGCCAAAAAGGTGCTGGCGGAGGAAATCAGCGTCCGCTGGAGCTGACTGGCGAAAAGAGCAATCGTTGCGACCGTGGCAACCGCTACAATCAGAGCCGCCAGCACAACTCTGACGTCGCGCTCACGCCAGTCACGACGGACTGAAGACAGTTTTTTGGTAGCACCCGTCACGCCATCGGCTCCGGTACTGGAGTGTTTTGAGCGGCAGGTTCTGAGAGTTTGCCCGCCTCAATATTGAACTGACGCTTGCAGCGCGAGGCCAATTGCTCATCATGAGTCACCATAACCAACGTAGTGCCCTGCTCCCGGTTGAGCGCCATCAGCAGGTCTGAAATGGCCTGACCGGTGTGATTGTCCAGATTACCTGTGGGCTCATCCGCGAACAGCACGATCGGGTCGGCAGCAAACGCGCGGGCAATGGCCACTCGTTGCTGTTCGCCTCCCGACAGCTGACGGGGAGTATGGTGAAGCCTTTCGCCCAATCCCACGCGAACCAGCAATTCCCTGGCTTTCGCATCAGGATTTTCATGCCCGCCGAGTTCCAGTGGCAGCATTACGTTTTCGATAGCTGACAAGGCCGGAAGCAACTGGAATGATTGAAAAACAAAACCAACCCTCTGGGCACGAAGCCTGGCGCGCTCGTCTTCACTCAGAGAGCTGATGGTGGCTCCGTCAAGATCCACCGAGCCCTCAGAAGGGGTGTCCAAGCCGGCCAAAAGGCCCAATAACGTGGTTTTACCGGAGCCGGAACGTCCCACGATAGCCACCGACTCCGCACGCTTGATTTCAAGGTTAACCCCCTGCAGGATCGTCAGCGTATCTTCACCCAGTTCAACCCGGTGGCTCACATTGGTTGCTTTGAGCATGATCTCGGTGGTATCAGGTCTCGCGGTCGGTTGATCTTTCACAGATACTCCATTAAACGGTGTGGGAAAAGATGTCTATGGATACGGTATTTTTACGTCTGAGATCAATAGTTTTTGTGGTCTGTCTTGTAGCCTTGAGCCATGCTCACGGCGCCTCAGGTACGTTACTGGTCATGGGCGACAGCCTGAGTGCCGCCTATGGCGTGGAGACTGAGCAAGCCTGGGTTGCCCTGCTCGAAGAGCGGCTGGCCGAGAAAAACCTCTCCGGGTGGACAATTGTTAATGCCAGCGTCAGCGGAGAGACCACGGATGGCGGCTTACGACGCCTACCAGACTTGCTCTCCCGACACTCGCCGCACATCGTGATCCTTGAACTCGGCGGCAATGACGGATTGCGCGGCTTCCCGCCCAATGTCATTAAGAAAAACCTGCAGGCAATGATCAGGCAATCGCAAGAGGCCGGAGCGCGGGTTTTACTGTTGGGCATGCAAATACCACCCAACTATGGTGAGCGGTACACCGAAGCCTTTGCCGCCATCTTCCCGCAGCTGGCTGAATCCGAATCGACCGCCCTGGTGCCATTCTTTCTTGACGGTATCTTTGAAGGTGACAACCTGATGCAAGATGATGGCATTCACCCCACCCAGGAAGCTCAACCTATTCTGCTCAGAAATGTCTGGCCCAAGCTTGAACCCCTTATGACCGACGGTTAAGTCAGCTGTTCCATAAAAGATACCGCCCGCCGCTCGGACCAGTAGTAGCCGTCGCGGGCATTTTCGACAAAGCCGACATGCCCGCCCCACTTGGGGAACTCCAGTATGACTTTCTTACCAAGCACCTGCCTGCTTTCTGGAAAACAGCTCGGTGAGAGAAACGGATCATACGCTGCGTTCACCATCAGCGCAGGTACGCTGATGTTCTTCAACTGGCCCAACGCCGAACACCGGGCCCAATAGTCAGCCGCACTTTTGAAACCATGCAGCGGCGCCGTGTAGCGGTCATCAAACTGGTGGAAGTTGCGAATCGATTCAAAATCGGAGACATCAATGAGATCCGGAAACAGTCGCGCTTTCTCTGACATTTTCACGTGCAGATCTCGTAGAAAGCGCTGCATGTAAATTCTGCGGCTGGGGCGCGCCAGCATATCGGCGCTGCCGGCCAGATCGCAGGGCACCGAAAAAGCGACCGCACCGCGAATCCTCGGGTCCAGATTGCTGCCCTGCTCTCCGAGATAAAGCAAGCTCAGGTTGCCTCCCATGCTGAAACCCGACAATGCCAGAGATTGGTAATCCTGCTTTAGCCCGTGATTGATAACGCGCGCAAGATCTTCGGTAGCGCCGCTATGATAAAACCGCGGCTGCCGATTCATCACACCCCCACAGGACCGAAAATTCCAGGCCAACACATCCCAGCCTGTTCTCAGTAATGCCCTGGCGAGACCCTGGATATAGGGCCGACGGCTATGACCTTCAAGCCCATGACAAAGGATCGCAAGCCGACGGCTGCCCTGGCGATACCAGTCAAGATGAAGCTCGTCGTCATCCGCAGTACTGATAATCTCTGGTTCTGGCGCGACCAGCGTTACCCGACGAAACAATGAGGGCCAGACCGACTGAACATGGCCGCTGCGGAGCCAGTGGGGTGGACGGTAAGTCTGTGCACGAGCACCAATGCCGACAGCAACGGGATGCGGTTCAGAGCTAAATCGGCTCATTTCTGGCGCCAGCCGCGTTGTGAGGTCAAATACACTGAGGTCGTCAAAATCATCACACTGATCACTCTTTAATCATTTATTTCAGGGCCTTGACCGCCGCTAACAAAGCACATACTATGCGCCTCACTGCACTACTGTTCCCTGATAGCTCAGTTGGTAGAGCAACGGACTGTTAATCCGTTTGTCGCTGGTTCGAGCCCAGCTCGGGGAGCCAACTATTCTGAAAAACCGCTGCGCCCATCCGGGTCAGCGGTTTTTTTATGGTTCAGTTCACTGATTCCCGCTGCATGAAGGCCACTAAAGCCCGGTAAAGTGTGTGGCCATCTTCACAGCCCACCATCTCGCGAATCGAATGCATGCCCAGCTGAGGCACCCCGATATCCAGCGTGGTCACACCAAGATTAGCGGCCGTGACAGGACCGATGGTACTGCCACACCCCATATCGCTGCGTACCACAAAGGTTTGGCTCGGCAGGCCAAGCTGCTCGCTGATATGGCGATAGAGCGAAGCAGACCGGCTGTTAGTCGCGTAGCGCTGGTTGTGGTTTACCTTGATGACCGGTCCGGCATTCAGCAATGGGCCGTGGTTTTCATCATGCTTGTCGGCAAAGTTCGGGTGAACCCCGTGGGCGTTGTCAGCCGAAATCATCATTGAGCGCGCCATCGCCCGACCACGTTTTTCAGCGCCACACCAGCGATCCAGTACCGACGACAGAAAAGGCCCCTGGGCGCCCTCCGCCGACATGCTGCCGACTTCCTCGTGGTCATTGCAGACAAGCAACGCCGGCTGCGCACCGGAAGTATCCAGAAGAGCCTGCAGGCCGATATAGCAACTGAGCAGGTTGTCCAGCCGCGCAGAGGCAATAAACTCATCTTTAAGGCCCACATAGGCTGGCTTCTGAGCATCGTAAAGACTTAATTCGTAGCCCAACACTTGTCGGATATCCAGATCAGGATTCTCAACTTTCATTTGCTCCAGGAGCAGGTCCTGAAAGCGAGTGGTGTCGTCTTCCGGTGCCTGCATGATGACCGGCGGTAAATCCGTTTGCGCATTCACTGAATGATTGCTGTTGGCTTCCCGATTCAGATGGATGGCAAGGCTTGGGATAAACGCTACCGCTTTATGAAAGTCCACCAGGGCATCTTTAACAACGCCCGGGCTTTCTTCATAGGTAACCCGACCGGCAATTGAGAGATCACGATCAAACCACGGGTTCAGCAATGCTCCACCGTAAACCTCGACGCCTAGCTGGTAGAAACCTTTGCGCCGGATTTCCGGGTTGGGCTTGATTTTCAGACAAGGACTATCCGTATGGGCACCCACCATCCTGATGCCGGTCTCAACCGGATCCGTTTGTCCGGTCCGGAACGCCACCAGAGATGAGCCGTTGCGGACAGCATAGTAACCCCGGCCCCTGGCAAGCGACCACTCATCGCGTTCGGCAAGTTCAGTAAACCCGGCCTGGTCCAGAATGGCGGTCATCTGGCGAACAGCATGCCAGGGGGTTGGGGAGTCGGTCAGAAAATCAAGCAGGCCCTGATTGAATTGCGTGTGTTCCATAGTGTCCTTGCTAGTCTGATAATAATGCCGACAGTATGGCATGATGCGGCAGATTTCATAACTACAGCCAGGCTGTTGCCGATAAACACGATTTATAACGCAGGAGTTTCACCTTGCCCCTGACCACGTCCGTTCCCTGCTTTCTCGACATCGAGTTTTGCCAGTCTGATGACTGCTTTTTCCCATTTGCTATCGCCTGGTCCCTCCCTGACGGGCAAATGAAGACAGTGGTGATCGAGCCGGACGATAGCTGGTTACCTGATGAGGGCGACCCACCAGATGTCGACCTGCGTTACCTTCGTGAACAAGGTGTTCCGCTGATCGAGCTCGCCCAGGCACTCCATGAGGATCTCCCGGACCAGACCGTTTACGTGGATGGCCTGGATCCGGACGAGTCATTGGTCGACATGATTTTTGATGCGTTGTCGATGGACGCGCCTTTTGAGGTAGCACCGGTCAGCGAATTGATCACGACTTTAAGCCTGGCTGATATTGAAGACTGGCGCCGCAGCCTGATGTTTCAGCATGGCCTCGAACCCCAGCTGCCTGAAAACGGTGTCTACGCTCTTCTAATGCTTGCCGAACAGCAAGGTCTGGTGGAAGAATCAGGACAAACCGACGACCCAAGCGATGACTAACCGGGGCAGTGTGGTCCGAGTCGACGTAACACGCCGAAATTCGCGACAACGGCGTCACCCGTGCCTGATATGCCAGCACCGGTGTATCCGGGCGTTGCGCTGAAAATCCTTGTCGATCGTGGCGGGGGTCACTTCCTCAATATCAAACGATGATTCCAGCGTTCTGTCCAGCTTGAAACGGCGGAAATTATTCGAAAATATCAACAAGCCATCAGGCGCCAGTCGGGCCATGGCCTGCTTCACCAGTTGCACGTGGTCGCGCTGAATATCGAGTACGCCATCCATCTTTGCGGAATTGGAAAAGGTCGGCGGGTCCATGAAAATCAGGTCAAACTGGTCGGCAGGATCGGCTTTAGCCACCAGCCACTCCAGACAGTCCGCCTGGCGAACTACGTGCTTTGAGGCCGGCACATGGTTCAGTGCCAGGTTTTCCC
>JBBQMX010000135.1:0-5891 GCA_038329375.1 Pseudomonadales bacterium
TTGCTCCAAGTCACATCCAGAAGCGCATGAAAGACTGGGGCCCGGACGGCTTTGCCCAGAAAACATCAGCCTTCATGGCGAGCACCGCATTGAAGAGCCGTCAGTGGTTGAAGCTGACTCGTGTCGAAGGCCTGGCTGGTCTGGCAAAGATTTACCCGGATGTATGTGAAGGCCGTGTCGCTGCGGATGAAGGCTTGATTGTAGAGTTGTGACCGCACGGGGAGGCTCTTTCGCCAGTGCGAGATCAGAACCAGAGATCTCCGATTGGCGTTTCCGGGCTGAAATGATGCTGAATCTGAGCCTGCAGCAGTTCCGCTGAGGCGAGCGCATCGGTCAGGGCATGATGGGGCGGGTAATGAGGCAGACCATAACGCCTGCGGCTGTCACCCAGACGGATGGACAGCGGTGATTTACCCCGCAGCCGGCCAAACCAGTTGGGTTGCCGGTTCGGGTGCAGATGGGCTTCAATGGCCATGGTGTCGAGCACCGGAAACTCGATACCGTCCTTCAGTCGCCACCTTACTGCCACATCCAGAAACGGCCTTTCAATGCCGCGGTGATGGACAACCACGATCTGACCTGCGAGCGCTGCCAGTATGTCATCCAGCACCTCGGACAAATCCGGGGCCTGGTGGATGTCAGTGTGGGTAATGCCATGGATGGTAATGGACTCCTGGTTCAATGGCAGCGGTGGTCGCACGACCCAGTGTCTGGCGTCCCGGCAACGGATGCGACCGAGCGACATCGGCACCAGGCCAATGCTGACGATGGAGTGGGTGTGAGGATCAAGGCCGGTGGTTTCAAAGTCCAGTGCGACCATGGGTACGTCGACTATCGGAGTTTCCGGTGCCGCTGTGCCGGCCTCGTAAAACGCTTTCAGGCGGGGGTCCCGGGCCTGCTTTTTGAGCAGGTTGAGCTGCGTCGGCCAGTCGATCTCGGCCGGACGGTTAGTGGTGTTGCTTTCAGGATTGTTGGACATCGTCATTACTGGAGGCTGCGTCCTGCTTGTGCATAGTATCGGTAGCGCAGAAATTTCTGGCCGCTGCTGAGTATCTGGAATGCGTCCTTGAGATTACGACGCTCAAAGGGTGACAGGTCTTCCGGGCGAACGCTGTTGTCCGGTTGCCGGCCGGATTCGATGGCGACGCCCTGATGCCGAATCCGCACGATAGCAATGAATTCCAGCGCGTCGCGCAGGTTCTCCACGCTGCCATGGGGCAGCAGTTGGGTTTCAGCGATAGCGCGTAATCGGGCAAAGGAGTTCTGGGCCTTGGAGCCGCAGGCCAGGGCATGCACCCGGATCAGGTCGGATAAAGGCGCCGTACCGCGACGCTTGAGGTTGATGGTGTCGTTCTGATTGCCATCCTGTTCCATCACAAAAGTGCGGAAAAACCCCAATGGCGGTGTGCGATTCAATGCGTTACGGGCCATCAAGGCGAGGAAGCGTTGGCTCTTTTTTGCTTTCTCCGCAACCAGAGTTTTCAGCTCCTCGGTGTAGGCAGTATTGCCGTAAATGCCTTCAAGATCGAAGAAAATGCTGCTATTCAGCAGTGCCTGAGCCTTGGGGTTTTCAATCCAGTCGGTGAAGTAACTCTTCCATACACTCAGGGGCTGACGCCATTTGGTGTTGGTGGCCATGATGTCGCCGGTGCAGTAGGTGTAACCGCAGGAGGCCAGGCCGTCGCTGACAAATTTCGCCAGTGCTTTGAAGTATTCATCGTGCTCGGCCGGATCAAAGCTGTCATCCAGCACCATGGCGTTGTCCTGGTCGGTAACGACGAGCTGTTCGTCCCGGGCCATAGAGCCCAGGGCCATGAAGCAATAAGGTATCGGGGGCGGCCCCAGTTTTTCCTCGCCGAGAGCCAGTAACCGCTGGCAGAAGCTGCGCCCGATACCGGCCATCGCACTACCGATCATATGGGAATTGGCGTCTTCGTTAACCATCCGCACGTAGCTTTCACGGACATCTTTGCTAACGGCTTTCAGGCCGTGCACATCCTGCTGACGGAAAATATTACTGACGACGAACAGGGTGCTCTGGGATTCGTATTTAACGATATCCGAGAGCCCGATAATACCGCGGGGCTCACCATCTTGCACCACCGGTAGGTGGTGCACATTGTTATGCAGCATCATCAGCATGGCTTCGAATATAAACGCTTCGGAGCTGATGGTGATCAGACCTTCTGTCATGATGTCCGCTACGGGTGTCTCCGATGGCAGGGCTTCAGCAAGCGCCCGGGTGCGCAAGTCACGGTCGGTGATAATGCCTTTCATGACCGGTTTGCTGCCGGATTCGTCTATCAGTAGCAACGCGGATACGCCCCGGTCGGTCATGATGCGGGCGGCTTCCTGCAGTCTGACAGTAGAAGGTGCAGAGACCGTCTCGCGCGAGAGCAGTTGGGTCACCTTCGCGCTCATCAGGTTGCTTGATTTGCCCTGGCGCTCAACCGCCGTGCGCAGGCGGGTGCGGTCTTCGATCTCGACAAAATCCGCGAAGCTGACTTCGGTCTCCCAAAGTTCCTGAAACACCGCTGCCGGAATGCAGTAGATCAGCGTATCTTCCAGAGCCTTGGCGGGAAAACGCACCATTTTGCCCATCATCAGGCCGAACTGGCCAAAGATGTCGCCCTCGGTCAAACGGTTGTAGAGTTCGCCGGAACGTCGAAACACCTCCACTGCGCCACTGCGGATGTAGTGCAGGTCGGTGCTGGGCTGGCCAAATTCCAGAATGGTCGAGCCGGCGCGAAAATAGGCGACCTCGACCTCGGTGACAACTCGGTCCAGGGTTTCCTTCGGCAACTGGTCAAAGGGTTCATGCTGGGCCAGGTGATTGCGGATTTCGATGAGTTCAGCTTGCATGGTACTTCTCTGTTTTGGGTTCGCTATTTTAAACCTAACTGTTGTGTCACGACAGCGCAAACCGTGCATTCCCTTATGCCAGAGGTAGTCCGGAGATAGTAAGGCCTTGATGCACAGTACGGATTACCCGCCTTCCTGGACGAGACGGGTGACGGAGGAGATCTGACCGGGCAGCTTCAATGAGCTGCCAGAATCCGGTATAAGTGCCTGCAGATGTATCTGCCGGAGATTCGACATGGCACTGGAACACACCTTGATAACCGGCGGTATCCGCTCCGGCAAAACCGCGCTGGCGGAACAGATGGCGATGGCGTCGGGCGCGCCTGTTACTTACCTTGCCACTGCCACCGCCGGGGACGACGAAATGACCGCCCGCATTCAGCGGCATCAGGCGGAACGGCCCGAGAGTTGGGGCCTGATTGAAGCGCCGGTTGGTCTGGGCCAGGTGCTGGAAGATGTGATAGCTGGTAACGTTCGACCACCGTGTTTGCTGATCGACTGCATGAGCCTGTGGCTGAGTAACCTGCTGCACGTCGGCGAACCGGTATTCAGCTCTGAGCGGAAAGCATTTCTGGCGGCACTGGGGCAGTATCCCGGCGAGGTGATTATTGTCAGCAATGAGGTGGGGCTTGGTACCATTGGAATGGACCCTCTGACCCGCCGCTTCTGCGATGAGCTAGGCTGGCTTAACCAGACGCTGGCGCAGCACTGTTACCGGGTGGTGATGAGTGTTGCCGGTTTGCCACTAGTGCTCAAGGATGGCTACCGTTCAGCCGTGGGAAACCAGGCAGCTGAGTGATCCGTGTTCGCTGTGGTCAAGACGGACCCGGCTGCGACAGGCGTAGTGCACCTGCATGGCGGACAATATCCGCTCCCGGGGAACCCCCATGATGGCGCCGACCGCTACCCGCACAACACCACCGTGACATACCAGCAATACCCGTTGACCGGCTAGGCGCTCGGTCCAATCCTGCCAGGCCGCTTCAATGCGTAACTGGAAGTGGCTCAGTTGTTCGCCCCCTGGCGGCGTGTTGAGTTCTGCATCAGCCCAGAACCGGGCCAGTCGCTCTTTGCCATACCGGGTCTTAATCTGCTCCATGGTCAGGCCTTCCCATTCACCAAACCCGATTTCCCGCAGGCGGGCGTCAGTGTGGAGGGGAATCGCCAGCCGCTCTGCTACGGTTTCTGCAAACCGGATACAGCGCTCCATTGGCGAACTCAGCACCAAATCCCAGCGTTCCTCCGGGCCAACGGCCGCGTTCATCTGCTGCCAGCCCAGCTCGCTGAGAGGGTCATTTTTAGTGCCCCGGAACATCGGACCACCTTCCGGCTCACCGTGACGGATCAGATCGATAATCGTGGTTTCATTGCTCATCAGAGTTTCCCGAATCGACGCCTGCATCGGCAAAACTGGCCATCTGGTTGTGCAGGGCACAGGCCTGGCGTAATAGCGGCAGGGCTATGGCCGCCCCACTGGCTTCGCCCAGGCGCATGTTCAAGTCCAGCAGGGGTTGCGCCGCCAGCGCTTGCAGAATCCGGCCGTGGCCGGGTTCGCCTGAGCGGTGGGCAAAATGCAGCCAGGGTGCCAGCTCAGGTTGTTGCAGCACGGCTACCAGCGCCGCAACCGAAACAATAAAGCCGTCAACCAGCATCGGAATGCGACGTTGGGCACAGCCCAGCATGGCACCGGTCAGGGCCGCGATTTCAAACCCGCCAAGGGAGGCAAGAACAGCTAGCGGAGAACGGTTGTCGCCATGGCGTTGCAAGGCTTTTGCCACCACCCTGATTTTGTGTTGTACACCGGCGGCGTCCAGGCCGGTACCCGGCCCGACGATGACTGACGGGGTTTCTGCCAGCAGGGCACAGGCGACGGCCGCAGCGCTGGTGGTGTTGCCTATGCCCATGTCTCCGCCTATAAATAACTGAGCATCATTATTTGCAGCCCGCTGCGCCGCCTGGTCGCCAGCTTCAAGAGCCTGACGAACCTCGGCGTTGGTCATCGCGGGGTGCAGGGCCAGATTGGCCGTGCCCGGACCGATCCGCTGGACCAATACGCCTGGTAGTTCGGGCATCGGCTCAACCGTGCCCAGGTTGACGACTTCCAGGCGTGCGCCAAGATGCCTTGCCAATACGCTGATGGCCGCGCCACCATGGGCGAAGTTGGCCACCATCTGGCCGGTTACCTGCTGGGGAAACGCCGAAATGTCTTCGGCGCAGACGCCATGGTCGGCGGCAAAAATGCTGATGTGTGACCTGTCGACACCGGGTGTGTCGGTATCCTGCTGGCCACACAGGGTGACGGCCAGTTCCTCAAGCCGTCCCAGGGAGCCCGGCGGCTTTGTCAGCGCGGCCTGGCGTTCGCGGGCGCGGCTGATGCGAGAAGGGTTCAGCGAGGGAGGCGGCTGGTGCCAGAAGCTCAGGTCAGTCAAGGTTACAGCTCTCGGTCAGGAATCGGCGGTTGATGTTCTAACGCACCACGGGGGCTGTCAAGTACACTAATCACACTCGCGACGGTCGGCATCGGGCCGCCGTTGCAAAAGACAAAGGGTGAACTGTGGATTCGTTTCTGGGTTCAGTGCTGGTCTGCGTGGCTGCGATTGCGATGGATTACTGTTTGGGCGAGCCCCGTCGATGGCACCCGCTGGTGTTGTTCGGAAAGCAGGCGGAGCGGGTTGAACAGTGGCTGAATACGCCGCCGGGCCAGAGTGTTGGCCATGGTGCCCTCGGGGTGGCCATACTGACTTTGCCGCCGGTCCTGCTGGCAACGCTGCTGATGTTCTGGTTACCTGTCGGCTTGCTGTGGCTGGTGTCGGTGTTGGTGGTTTGGCTGACATTGTCGCTCCGTGGGCTAACCGAACATGCTCGCGCGGTTGAGCATCCTTTGCGGGCGGGAGACCTTGTTGTGGCCCGTGCTGCAGTCGCGCGGATTGTCAGCCGCAAGGCCGAAGAGCTGGATGATAGCGGGGTGGCGACGGCGGCCACCGAATCGGTACTTGAAAACGGAGCCGATGCCGTGTTCGCCACGATTT
>JBBQMX010000136.1:0-5860 GCA_038329375.1 Pseudomonadales bacterium
CGTCGGATACTTTGGCGATGGTTTCATGGGTCTTGCGCCGGAGATCTTTCTCGGCAGTGCTAAGGCTGCCAACATCCAGGGACGGACAGGGGCCCTTGTTGACGTGTTGATGCACGATGCGCCAGAGTCGCCTGAGGAATCTGTGAGCACCTTCTACACCGCTGTCAGACCACTCCAGGGACTGTTCCGGCGGTGATGCAAACATCATGAATAATCGCACGGTATCGGCCCCGTACTGGTCAATGATGGCTTGTGGATCGATGCCGTTGTTCTTTGACTTGGACATCTTGGTGGTTCCGCCGATTTCCACCGGCCTACCATCGGCCGTAAGGGTGGCTTGAATCACTTGGCCCCGATCGTCTTTTTTCAGGGTGACATCGGCAGGGGATATCCAGGTTTTGCCACCATTTTCATCTTCGCGGTAGTAGGTTTCAGCAAGTACCATACCCTGGCACAACAGGCGCTTGAACGGCTCCGAACTGGCCACCAGCCCGACATCACGCAGCAGCTTGTGAAAGAAGCGTGCATAGAGCAAATGCAGAATGGCGTGCTCAATACCGCCAATGTACTGATCTACCGGTAGCCAATAGTTTGCCGCATCCGGATTCAACATGCCTTTGTCGTAGTTGGGGCTGCAAAAACGGGCGTAGTACCAGGATGACTCCATAAAGGTGTCGAAGGTGTCGGTCTCAAGCGTTGCCGGTTGGCCCTCGAAACTGGTCTTTGCCCATTCGGGGTCGGCCTTGATGGGGGACTTTACGCCATCCATCTCGACGTTCTCCGGCAACAGAACCGGCAACTGGTTTTCGGGGACAGGTCGTTCGGTGCCATCCGCCAGTGTCATCATCGGAATGGGCGCGCCCCAGTAACGCTGCCGGGATACGCCCCAGTCACGCAGCCGATAATTGATGGTACGCTTGCCGAAGCCTTGCTTTTCAAGAAAGTCCGCAATGGCGTCAAAGGCTTCTTCGCTGCTCAACCCGCTGTACTTGCCGGAAGAAACCAGCGTGCCTTTTTCGGTGAAAGCCTCTTCGTAAGTGTCAATTTCACGGTTGTCTGTGGGCGCGATGACCTGCTTGATCGGCAGCCGGTATTTGAGCGCGAACTCGTGGTCTCGTTCGTCATGGGCGGGCACCGCCATCAGGGCGCCGGTACCGTAATCCATCAATACGAAATTGGCCACCCAGACCGGAATCAGCTCCTGGGTCAGCGGGTGGATGACTTTCATGCCCGTATCCACACCTTTCTTTTCCATCGTGGCCATATCGGCTTCGGCGGTTTTGCTATTCCGGCACTGGGCGATAAATTCGGCAACATCCTGACTGCGTTCAGCCGTCGCTATAGCCAGCGGGTGTTCTGCCGCCAGCGCCATATAGCTGACGCCCATCAGGGTGTCGGGCCGGGTGGTATAGACGGTGATGTCATCCTCACGGCCCTTGAACTTGAAGGTCAGCTCGGTACCGACAGACTTGCCGATCCAGTTGCGCTGCATGGTTTTGACCTGTTCCGGCCAGTCATCCAGCTGATCCAGGTCCGCCAGCAGCTCTTCTGCATAATCGGTGATACGAATAAACCACTGGGGAATTTTCTTTTTTTCAACCAGTGCGCCGGAGCGCCAGCCGCGACCATCCACCACTTGCTCATTGGCCAAAACGGTCTGGTCCACAGGGTCCCAGTTGACCGTGGACATTTTCTTGTAGACCAGGCCCTTTTCAAACAGCCGGGTAAAGAACCACTGTTCCCAGCGGTAGTAATCCGGCTTGCAGGTAGCCAGCTCCCGGTCCCAGTCATAGCCAAAACCCAGCTGCTTGAGCTGGGTTTTCATATAATCAATGTTGGCATAAGTCCATTTGGCGGGCGCAGTTCTGTTGCTGATGGCGGCGTTTTCTGCGGGCAATCCGAACGCGTCCCAGCCCATAGGCTGCATGACATTCTTGCCTTGCATACGCTGATAACGGGAGACCACGTCACCGATAGTATAGTTGCGAACGTGGCCCATGTGCAGCTTGCCGCTGGGGTAGGGAAACATCGACAGGCAATAGTATTTTTCTTTGCCCGGCTCTTCTTTCACGCAGAAGGTTTTGTTGTCGTCCCAGAATTTGCGTGCGTCCTGCTCGATGTCGCGGGGGCTGTATTGCTGATCCATTCCTGCCATTGCTGAGATTGCCTGTAGTTAGAAGCTGTTCGTGAAAACTGACAGTGAGAACGTGGCCTGGAGCTGTCATTAATTGAGTGGCCAAGAGGTCGGATATTCTAACGTAACGGGGTCATTTCAGGTAGTCTGCAAGGTAACACGACTTGTGCCAGACTAATCAAGAGATAACACAAAGAGGTGACGCCATGACGGATTCCGAGCGGCCCGAGTTTTCAGGTCAGGCACTTAAAGTCTATAACCGTATGCTTGCCACAGTTGAAGCCCGGTTTGGTGAAATGGAAAACCGAACCCGGGAAGCCCTCAGGGAAGAGATCGCAAACGCCGTTGAGTTCGAGAATGAGCTCGAAGAAATGACCCGGGAAGAGGTGGATTTGCTGGCCACGTATCTTCGCCGTGATCTTGAACATCTGATGAAATTTGTTGATGAGACCGGGGAGGGTGTGGGCGAGTGGTTGCGGCTGGATCTGTCGCTGATAGAGCGCCAACTGTCGGACCTGCTGTTCTCTATTGCCGATAAAAGCCAACTGGATACGCTGGAGCTGGACCAGAAAATTCACAATCAGGATGTTGGCCACTACATCAGTGGAGAGATAGCGACTGCCGGGGTGCTGAGATGTCTGTCATGCGCCCATATGCGATGTCTCACTGAAACCAGCCACATTGAGCCCTGCGAAGCCTGCAACTCGCACTATTTCGAGCGGGTGACCAGCAGATGGCCCCACCGTGAAGATGAGGAAACACTCCCCCCTCAACAGGAGGAGTGATAACGCTGTCAGGACAGCCTGGGTATTATCCTTTCCCTGACAAAGACAATCAGAATGATGGCCAGGGTGAGGGCAGGCCAGGAGCCTGAAAGCATGTAAGGTGTATCGCCAGAGGCGGCATATACTTTGCTGCGCAGAGTGGCACGGGTGAACTGGTCAATGGTATCGGTAATCTGCCCTTTGGAGTCAATGACCGCCGTGATGCCATTGTTGGTGCCCCTCAGCATATAACGGCCGGTTTCCAGGGCGCGCATACGGGCAATCTGCATGTGTTGATGCGGCCCCACCGAATTGCCAAACCAACCATCGTTGCTGATGGTAATGAGCAGATCTGCGTTGCGTGCATAAGAGGCGACAAAATCCGGATAAGCGACTTCGTAGCAGATAAAGGGCATAACCCTGAGGCCTCCGGCCTTGAGCGGCGACTGATTGTCGGGCCCCGGGGAAAAGCTCGACATCGGCAGGTCAAAGAAGCCGATCAAGCCCCTTAGCCATTGCTGCAAGGGCACATACTCCCCGAATGGCACCAGTTTCTGCTTGTGGTAGATGC
Organism: Pseudomonadales bacterium; assembly: GCA_038329375.1. GTDB lineage: Bacteria > Pseudomonadota > Gammaproteobacteria > Pseudomonadales > Oleiphilaceae > Marinobacter. The sequence goes on from JBBQMX010000136.1 coordinate 3,470, forward strand.
CCTCACCATTACCTATGGCCGTGATGCTGTTGCGGAACGTAAAATCCTCCAGGGAGTCACTGAAACCGTACCATGGGATACCGGTAATGAGCGTGCTTTGCGGCCCCAGCTCGGTCTGAATATGTTCAATCACCTTACCGGCCTGGTCCTGGGGAATGGGAATGGCGGTTTCGGGCCATAGGATCAGATCCTGGTTCCAGTCATCCTGGGTCAGCGTAAGGTAGGTATAGATCTGTTCCTTCAGGAAGTCGGGATCCCATTTGATCTGCTGCGGTATATTGCCCTGCACGGCGGCAACAGTTTTGGGTTCGTCTGCCAGCTTGGTCCATTGCAGGTTGGTCATCAATGGACCGCTCATCCATGGCATGGCAGCTGCAATTGCGACGACAACGGCCTTGCTCAGGCGTGTCGCGCGGGCAAGCCGATAGCAGACGACAGTCGCGATACCGGAGAGCACTACCCAGAAGGTCAGACCGTGAACCCCGGTCAGTGGTGCAAAGCTGGCAAGCGGGCCATCTACCTGCGCAGTTCCGAGGTAAAGCCAGGGAAAACCTGTTAACAGCCAGCTTCTAACCCAGTCGCCGAGGATCCAGACCGCCGGGAGTAACAATAGACGGCGAGCCTGACTGTTTTTTGCCAGTTTACCCCAGGCCCAGAATGCCGTTCCGTGAAGCAGCGCCAGACCGCTAACAAAAATCAGGGTCAGTGTTATGGCAATCGGTATGGAGGTATTGCCGTGCTCACTGATGCTGACGTAGACCCAGGACACCCCTGACCCGAACAGTCCCAATCCGAACACCCAGCCAGCACGAAACAATAACCGTGGCGAAAGTGACAGGCAGATGCAGACGATAATGACGATCGAGAAAGGACCCAGCCACCACCAGTTAAACGGAGAGAAAGTCAGGGTTTGCAGGCCCCCGGTAATGAGCAACGCCAGCAGATGCAACCAGGACAATGACTTCGGGTGAAGCCTATCCGTCACTACGCGTTACCTGGAGCAGGCGAATGACCCGGTTGTCAGCATTGGCAATGGTGAACAGCAATCCTGCGAATTCCACGGATTCCCCCCGTCTGGGCAAATGCCCGAACTCTTTCAGGATAATACCGCCGATGGTGTCGAACTCCTCTTCATCGAGTTCAGTTTTGAAAAATTCGTTGAAATCGTCGATTGGCGTAATCGCCTTGACTGCAAAGCTGCCATCTCCGCGGGCCTTGATATGAGTTTCCTCGTCGAAATCGTGCTCGTCCTCGATCTCGCCGACGATTTGCTCCAGTACATCTTCAATGGTGATCAGGCCTGCGGTGCCACCGTATTCGTCGACGACAATCGCCATATGATTACGGGTTTCCTTGAATTCCTTAAGCAACTGGTTTAACCGCTTACTTTCAGGCACAAAGGTGGGTGGTCGAAGAATTTCCCGAATTTTAATCCAGCTCAGGTCGTTCTCAAGCGCCAGAGGTAACAGGTCCTTCGCCAACAGCACGCCTATAACGTCATCCTGATTGTCGCCGATCACCGGAAAGCGGCTATGCGCCGACTCCATGATGTCTGACAGAAAGGTTTTAGGATCCTGGGAAGCCTTGACTGTAACCATTTGGGATCGGGGAATCATGATCTCATCGACGCGCATGTCGATGACCTGCATGGCACCTTCGATGATGCTCATGGCGTCGGCGTCATTGATGTCCTGAGATTCTGCGTCCCGAAGAATTTCCAGCACGTCTTCAACGGTTTCAGGCTCGTTGGAAAAAGCCTGTGAGATACGTTCCAGCCAAGACTTGCTGCCTTGACTGCGACTCGACTGATCGTCGCTCATGAGTCTTGTTCCGTTTCCTCTGATTCGTATGGGTTCCCGAAACCCAACCCGTCCAATAGCCGGATCTCAAGGGATTCCATTATCTCGGCATCTGGGTTATTCAGGTGGTCGTAACCCTGAAGGTGCAGCATGCCATGAATGATCATATGTGCCCAGTGTGCCATCAGTGTCTTGTTCTGGTCGTGGGCCTCGTCGGCTACGACCGGGGCACAGACAATAAGGTCACCGGCTAACGGAACTGTTATACCGGCTGGCGCCTCAAATGGGAAGGAAAGTACATTGGTTGGCCCCGATTTATGACGGTACTGACTGTTGAGCTCAGCGCTTTCTTCACGGCCAACAATACGCACCGTCACTTCTGAGTCGTGGTCTTGTTGCCAGGCTGCTATAGCCCAACGGGTCAGTTCATCGTCGCAGGGCAGGCCGGGGGCCTCCTGAATTCGTTGTATATCGACGGTCAGTGCGGTCATTGAGACTTGCCATTACCCTCGTCAAAAGCTTCATAGGCTTCGACAATGCGCTGCACCAGGGGATGACGGACGACGTCCCTGGCTTCAAAGCGGGTAAACCC
>JBBQMX010000137.1:0-5850 GCA_038329375.1 Pseudomonadales bacterium
CGGTAGCTTGAACTCGATGAGCCAATTTTTATCTTCGCGGTATTTTAAGGGGTGAAGCGATAGAGGATATGGAGGGTCACGTTGGTTTTTTGCTGCATATTCGAACGAGGTAAGCTGCCAATTGCCTAACCTGAAATCAACACTGAATTTTTCAGATGGTATTTCAGCCATCTGTTGGCAGCGGCCTCTTTGCCAGACAGTTCCAATTCTCGCAAGCCCTAAGGCCGTCAGCTCCACGCGACGAAATACAAAGTGATCAGAAAGTTCATTTGCTTCCGATAACTCTTTGCAGGCTATTAATACCTGCGGCTGCGATTTTGCCTGTGGGTTCTTGCAGATCCCGCAGTACCACCACACTACCAAGCGGGTGTTAGAACCTTTCAGGCTATTAAGCTGAACATTATTTCCGACGTGCTTGAGATCCCATTGTAAACGTTCTGGCACGCCCACCCCGCAGCAAAACTTGCTCTGACTGTTTTAGAAAGCAATATACTAACTGAGAGCATCCAGTAAGTCGCACTTAATTGTATAACGTCGCCACTATTTCTATATCTGACACCAGGGGCCCATATTGGTTGATTCAGCAATGAAGCGAACACGCGAAGAGCTTTGGTTGTTATCAACGTTCAACACTTCAGTTTCTTCGCCATCGTTAACGATTAACGCTGCACGGTTAATTTGTCCGGAAACTGAAAGTTTGACGGCATCTGAACCGGAAAGAACAGCGCGGGTTTGAGTCTCTGCCTGCGCAAGAACGACACCCGAAGCCATAGTGAGAGCAATGGCTGTTGCCAGCGCTGCCTTTTTGTTCGTGGATGAGACTGCGTGTGACTGTTTGGTATTTTTCATATTGTTCCCAGACGTTGCGTTGTTGTTATGCCTTGCATGGACTCGAGCGAATCCTGAACTTGCAAAAGCATAAAGCGAGCCAACAATTTAAACGTCTGAAATCAATAACTTGAAAATTAAGGCTGTTGAAATTCACACATCTAAGTGTGCAGATTTAAACAGCCTGTAATGCTCTGTCCATTTCCGTTCAGTCAGTGGAATGGTTTACGCGGTATCTTGGGAATGGGTGGTTCCCAGGGTACCGGTTTGCAGGCAGTCGCCCGCCTGCTGCAGGCTGGCCTGGGAAATCTGGCTTTCTGGCGGTACGCTGCGGGTCAGCCAGACGTTACCGCCAATAACCGAACCTTTGCCAATCGTAATCCTGCCAAGAATCGTCGCTCCTGCGTACACCACAACATCGTCCTCGACAATCGGATGACGGGGCTCACCTTTCTTCAGTGATCCGCTCTTTTCTTCAGGGAAGCGGACCGCGCCCAGGGTCACTGCCTGATATAGACGTACCCGTTCGCCGATCACGGCAGTTTCACCGATGACCACACCAGTGCCGTGGTCTACAAAGAACTGGTTGCCAATAGTCGCCCCGGGATGAATGTCGATACCGGTTGTGGAATGGGCCTTTTCAGCAATAATGCGCGCTATTAGCGGCAAGCCTGCCTTATAGAACTCATGAGCAATCCGGTGATGGATAATTGCTCTGACGCCAGGATAACAAATCAGCACTTCGTCTACGCAGGTCGCTGCCGGGTCTCCCCGGTATGCAGCGACGACGTCCATATCCAGAGTACGGCGGATAGCCGGTAACTTGCGGGCAAATTCCTGAATAATGGTGTGGGTTTTTTGCTGTAACTCGCTTTGGTCAACGACGCGACGTTTATAACTCAGTTCCAGCTGAATCTGTTCCAACAGCGCATTCAGCGTATTGTTCAGCCGATAGCCTACATAAAAATCTTCGCCTTCCTTGGTCAGCTCCGAGGGCCCGAGCCGCATCGGAAAAAGAATGCCGCACAGCGTATCAATGACTTCATGGATTGCGTGCTGAGACGGCATCTCGCGGCTACCCAGGTCCAGATCCCGGCCGTGCTGCTCCCGCCAGTCATGACGGGCCTCCCGCAGGCCCCCTATAACGTCCCCTAGTGGCCAGTCGGTCTTTTGCTGGCCATGGGCTCCGTTGGCTGCTGATGGCGATTCGCGTGTCATGGGGTTCCCCGATGCTGTTTGATGGCGGCTTATTCCACTATATTGCTATGTTCTTCATTATATAAGTGCTATTTGTCCAGTTTAAAGGCTTGGGCAGCATTGCAAAGCCACTGTTTTGTTCTGCATTCGGTTTCATCGTCGGACTCATCGGTTAGAATGTCAGCCCATCCTGATTGATTTAACGAATGAAGAGGGCGCCCGTGAGCTATCTGAACAGCATAGAAATCGAAACAAACCCGTCTCCGGATGCATCCGTCATCTGGCTTCACGGCCTCGGTGCCAGCGGCCACGATTTTGAGCCAGTGGTGCCGGAGCTCGGGTTACCGAAAGATGCAGCGATTCGTTTTATTTTCCCCCATGCTCCCAACTTACCCGTGACCATCAATGGTGGTATGCAGATGCCAGCCTGGTACGACATCAAAGCGATGGATATCAATCGGACGGTGGATCTGGCGCAGCTCAAAGCATCATCGAAGGCAATTGCACGCCTGGTCGAACGGGAAGTTGAGCGCGGCGTAAAAACAGAGCGCATCATTATCGCCGGCTTTTCTCAGGGCGGGGCGGTAGCCTACGAACTTGGCCTGAGTTACCCAAAAAAACTGGCCGGAATACTGGGGCTGTCGACATACTTCGCTACGGTGGACACCGTTCAGCCATCTGATGCAAACCGCAACATTCCGATCCGTATTTACCATGGCACCCGTGACCCGATGGTGCCTGAATCTCTTGGCCAGTTGAGCGTCGAGCGCATGACGGAAATGGGCTATCAGGTCGAATATAAAACCTACCCAATGGACCACAGTGTCAACCTGGAAGAAATCAAGGATATTGGCCAGTTTATCAAGGCCCGCCTTGGCCTGGAATGACCGGCTCAGAATAATATAATGACACCGATCTCTCCTTTCCCGAGAGGTGTATCCGGCCTGGGACACCAAGTGCCCGGGCAGGACTTTCACGGTGCGCCTTCTGGTTACTTCCCAGCGATTACTTATGATGGCGTAAAACTACCCAAAATCGATGAAGGATGGGTGGCATTTCCCCCAAAAACTTACGGCCGTATTCCTGAAATCCCCTCTTTATAACCGAAAATAACAATAATTCTAATAGGTTAGAAATAATCACCTTAACTGGCACCTTAATTGCGGAGTGGAACTACCACGTGGTGTGGAGGCTCCTTAGCTTTCAGGCGATCTTTTTTTGAACAACTAACAAGACTCATAAAGGTTCCGTGCTATGGCTCTGACGATTACAAGGCCTTACGCTGTTCAAACGATTGCAAGGACTGCACAGACAAAAAATATTACCGGGCTCTTTACAGATACTGCTTCACAGAAGCTTTATACCCAACTGATTCGCGTTGCAGCCAGCTCTCTTAACGTACTGGTGGAAGGGGACACCGGTACCGGTAAAGAAGTTGTCGCAAGGCAAATCCATCAACACAGCGGGCGCGCTGACAAGCCTTTTTTTGCAGTTAACTGCGGCGCTATCCCTTCAGAATTAATTGAATCAGAACTTTTTGGCCATGAACGGGGCACCTTTACCGGCGCTTCCGAAATGAAAAAAGGCTGGTTTGAGGTTGCCGAAGGCGGAACATTGTTTCTCGATGAAATCAGCGAGTTACCTCTGACCTCTCAAGTTAAATTGTTGCGTGTTTTGCAGGAAAAAGAAGTGACAAGGCTGGGTAGCCGGCAAGCCATCAGTATTGATGTCCGGCTCATTGCTGCTACCAACACAGCGTTGGCGGACAGAGTACGCAGTGGACACTTCCGGGAAGACCTGTATTACCGGCTCAATGTAGCCATGCTCAGGTTACTGCCATTACAGGCACGGCCCGGTGATATCCTGCCGTTAAGCGAACTCTTTGCTCACCGGTACCAGTTTGAGCACGGAGTGGCCAGCCCGGTGAGCTTTACTCCTGCAGCCCAGAACAAACTTTTAGGTCACTCGTGGCCAGGCAACATCCGAGAGCTGGAAAACGTCATTCAGTACGCCCTGTTAATGGCGGACAGCCATGAAATTGATCATGATCATCTGGTACTTGACGAGGGCATCGGCTCACTTCACGGCATTACAGACCAGGGTGTCCAGATAAATGAGACAGTCGGTGAGGGAACGACTGCACATCTGGAAAACCAAGCTTCTTTAATGATTCATCAGGGCATTAAGCAGTTGTTGCAAGCCTCCGCTGGCAATCTGCTCAGTGATATTGAACGCTTCGTCATAACTGAGGCCTACCACCAGTGTACTGGCAACCAGGTGCATGCGGCCCAATTGCTAGGCATTACGCGAAGCATGTTGCGAGTGCGCCTGAAACGCTACGGTATGATCTAGTGTCTGGCTTAATCTCTGTTTCGGCCTGCTTCGATCAGGAGGCAGGCCGTAAACTTAACTGTTCAATCAGTTTCAGTCTTCCTACTGACACGGTAGCGATCAGCAGAAATGCGGACGATAGCCACAGGCAAGCCTCGAGCCCGTACGCCTGGTAAATCCAACCGGAGAGCAGGGTGCCGAGTAAACGCCCTGCGGCGTTGGACATGTAATAGAACCCCACATCCAGTGACACTCCGTCTTCCCGGGCCAGACTCACAATCAGATAGCTGTGCAGGGAGGAATTGACCGCAAAGACCACACCGAACAGCAGTAAACCCACCACCACTATCCATTGGTCTGACAAGTCGGTACCAAGGCCGATTGCAATGGCGGCGGGCAGAACGGTAAGCATCCCAGCCCAGATTACCGCAGCCCGGACACCGGGCATTTTTCCGTCTGCCCGCCCGGTAAAGGCTGGAGCGACGGTTTGCACGAAGCCGTAGCCGATCACCCAGAGCGCCATGAAGCCGCCGACTTTCCAGAAGTCCCAGCCGAATACCGTGTGCAAATAGACGGGCAGGGCGACCACAAACCAGACATCCCGTGCTCCGAACAGGAATAATCTGGCAACGGACAAGGTATTGATAGCACGGCTTTTGGACAGTATGTCGGTGAACCTGGGTTTGGCTTTACTCTTACCGAGCTCCTGCTTCTGCAGGAACAGGCTGGTCACCCAGACCAGCAGAAGGGCTGCGCCCATAATTAACACGGCTCCGGTGAAGCCGGTCAGCATCAGAAGCGCACCACCAAGGAAAAAGCCCACACCTTTCAGTGTATTCTTCGAGCCCGTCAGCAAGGCCACCCATTTATACAGTTTGCCTTGCTGTGCGTCTGGCACCAGCAACTTGATGCCACTCTTGGCAGACATTTTGTTGAGATCTTTGGCAATGCCGGATATAGCCTGCGCGGCCATCACCCAGGGGACTGTCAGCATGGCTGCTGGCACAGCCAGCATAGCCAGCGCTGCAATCTGTAAAAACAGACCGATATTCATAGTCCGGTTCAGTCCCATTCTGGCACCGAGGTAGCCGCCCACAAGGTTGGTGACCACACCAAAGAATTCATAGAACACAAACAGCAGGGCTATTTCCAGCGGCGAATAACCAAGCTGATGGAAATGCAGAACCACCAGCATCCGAAGTGCGCCGTCCGTCAGGGTAAACGCCCAGTAGTTACCGGTAATAACAAGATACTGGCGAATCGCCGGGCTCATGCTCAGGCAGCCCCTACCTTGCGTATCAGTTCAACCGTGCGGTTGGCATAGCCCCACTCGTTGTCATACCAGGCGTAGAGCTTTACCTGAGTGCCGTTAACCACCATGGTGGACAACGCATCAATAATAGAAGAGCGGGGGTCGGTTTTATAATCAACCGACACCAAAGGTCGCTCTTCGTATCCGAGGATACCTTTTAGCTCATTGCTGGCCGCTTCCTT
>JBBQMX010000138.1:0-5829 GCA_038329375.1 Pseudomonadales bacterium
GCTCAGGGCAGGTCGTGTCCAGTAATTCGCTTCGCGCCTGCAACGCATCAAATCCAGATAGCGCGGATTCAAAGTCCTTGAGATCCGGTGCTTCCTCGAAACTTTTACCGGGGTAGCGCTCAAGCATAAGCGCTAACGCTAACTTGCATTCATTCCGCGTTCCCACACATTCCCAGGGTTTGATTTTGGCAGAGGTCAAATCGAGAATATGACGCCGTATCGATGGCCGTTGCATTACGTCCTCACCAAAAATATCCCTGTGCTCTTCCGCTTCCAGGAAGGGGTACAAGGCCAGCGCGGTGAAAGCGCATTTGGGACAATTATTGCACCATTCGTTGCGGCTGATGCCTTTATTGCAACTAATGAAGCTGCCGTGATATTTCCGGAAATGAGAAAAAATTTTTGCCAACTGCAGGTCATTGAATGGCCGAAGTATGCTGAAAATCTCGAAGTCCGGCGACACGCAACGCGTGACGTAATCATGAAATCCCTTTTCGTATTCAAAGGATTTGGTGTATTGGTGATTGATTTCAAATCCTCTAAACATCAGATTGCCATGGTTTGCAGATTGCTCATTACCTGCACAGACGTACCTGGCCCCCACAAGTTGCGCAACCAGAAGCCCCAGCGAAAGAACCACTGACGTATGCGGAAAGTGACCCCATGGGTACGCCTTCCTGCTTTCCAGATTCTTGTCCAGAACGTAACCGATCTCGATGGAATTGGCGTTTCCAGATAGCTCAACGACGGATCTTCTTGCCTGATTAGGCCTGATCGTTACCCAGGTGAATGGCTGCCCCGACATGGCCAACAGTTCGCCAGCGACTACAGTGTCCTTGCCACCACCGTTCAACATCAATACATGATAATCAGTATCAGATTTATTTGGCGTAGGTACTTGATACCGGGTTGCCTCAACCTGGATTGCTCTTGTCGGATCAAGACCCTGAATATATCTGAACTCCCCCAGCCCCCCTTGCAGAAATTTCGAGAAAAACTCCTTCGATTCTTTATCGATCGCGAACCCTTCTATCAGAACTGTCTTGAAGTCCGACAATTTGAAAAGAAAAGGTGCGAATGCCATCGCTATGGCACACATCGTCGGCGCCAGTACATCCCCATCAATCTCCTGAAGTCTCTTCAGAAGATGTTCAGGAAGTTGAATGGAAACCGCAAATGGTTGCCCGGAAGCTGTGTAGCAGACATCGAAACCCGTTTCCGTCATCCTGACGCCGTTGACATGCAGGGTTTTGTTCCTGGGTGGGGGATCGACAAAGAGATTGCGAATCGACTTGATTGACCTTTTTGGATTGTCGATCTGAATAAACATTCAAGGATCCTTACTAAAAGCATTTTTTGCTGGGCTGACAGGATGCCAGAAGCACCCTGCCCTGTTCTACTGATGGTTCTAAAAACGCAGAACTCTGAATCGCTCTTGCCGCTCCCCGGTTGGCATCTTACGGCGCCTTCACACACTCCCAGTGGGATTGTCGAGCAACTTGGGTACAAACTCCCGGGCGCCGCGACCCGCACACCTCTGAAGGCCGTAGGGATCAAACATGGGATTGCCTTCCAGGACAACGGCTCCCTGATCAGTGACCACAATGTCCCAGCCCACTGCCGGGATATCAGGAAAGGCCAGAGCACAGCGCCGGCCCAGGTCAAGTGCTTGCTGAACCTCCGGTAGCGGGTAATTGCGTAAATCTACGCCGGTATCCGGGTGGTGGCTCACCTCTTTGAAGAGCCCGTCCGTGCCTTTCAACAAGACCCGCTGAATTGTGAAGTTTTCCATATTGATTATGGCAGTGAGATTGCCTGACGTTCCGTTGGCGAAATTATCACTGATTGCTCCTACAACAGGGAGCTTGACCAAACTATATGGCATGGAGACAGTGCCATCTGCACGCAGGAATGTGTAAATCCGCAGACTGCCACACGCCAACCCTGGCATGATTTTTTTCAGTGACTGGGCGACTTCGATTTTTTTCTGCACCAGGTAGCTCTCACCACTTTCTATCAGCAACGCTGCGAATTGTTCTGACGGTATCTGTTGCTTGATATTGTGGACATGAACTCCGTCGGTGGCTTTCTGTATGGACCAGAGATTGAAACCATAGGAACCACCGCAGGTTTTGACGATGTAGTCGCCCATGGCAAGATTGTCGAAGCCGTCGGCAATTTCAGTGGTGTTAAGATTCCGGAAAACAGAATCCTGGATGTTGTAGTTGCAGGTGAATTCAATCACGGGATGTGGCAGGTCGTGGCGACGGCAGGCAGCACCGAACTCCACTTTGTCTTCCAGAACTCCGAATTGTTCTTTCTTGTTGTAAAGGAAGAGCAACTTGCAAAAGTCCCGCTTGTCCAGATATTGTCGCCAGTCGTTAAAGTTCGCTGGCTTGTTGAAGAGCGAGTACATAGCGTAATGCTCGGGGCCATATCCGGTGACAATACGGTGAAGTAAAAGTTTGGAAGTCTCATAAAGCCGCGATGTTGATCGTGCTGCAGCGATGCTTTTTCCGGCGTCGATATACTGTTGGAATGTGCTGGCCATTAGTCTTCAATTCCTATTCGCAAAACAAAAGTTGTCTTTAACAGCACTTTCACTCGACGATCTCCTTGAAACGCGACAAAAGCTCCCGATGTGAGCGATCGAAAATAATCGCAGACGTTGGATCTGGCTCCACGTTCAACTCGATGACGACAGGACCATTCTCGGTGAAGGCAACATCTACTCCGGCGAGGTTGATATGGGGAAAGGCCTCCACAGCGTGACAGGCCAGGTTCAGTGCGTCCTGCCAGAAAGGTAATGTGCCGCCAGTGATCCGCTCGCCGGAATCTCTATGACACTGGAATGTATCATTGTAGATATTCTTGACCATGCCATCGCCTATCCTGCCGGAGTCCATGTCGAGTCGGAATATATGTGCGCCCCTGCTCGTATTGTCGACCAGGCTGCCGTGTCCGCCTACCCGCAGAAATGCATCGACAGCAGTGGTGTGCCCGTCCACGGAGCACGCCCAAACCCTGATGGTATTGACGCTGGATGCGTTAAGCTTGCTCAGGTCCGGGTGCTGTGCAATGTACTCCTCGATGATGTAGCCGCCGCGCTGATTGAATGCCAATACCCTGGAAAGAAACTCTGAGACGGACAGTACCTGACCGGTGTCCAGCATGCGCAGCTGAATGTCATCGTTTCGTATGATTTCTACCGCCTGGAAGCCGTGTCCCCCGAATCCTTCCACCAGCTTGAAGCAAACCCTGCCGATCTCCGGATTTGCCAGCAACAGGTGATACAGTTCTTCGGCGTTGGTCAGGCTGCTTCCCGTTGGTGACATACCACGCTGATGATGGAGGCTGCCGACGAAGCGCGGAGAAGGAATACCAAACAGGTGCAAAATTGCTTTTTCGCAAACTTTGTCTTGGGACATTTTTTGGTAGAACGGCGAATTAATCGCACTTACCACACGGCGGAATTTGCGGTAAGGCCAGAAACCAGTCTTGAAGCGCCAGGGCAGATCCTTACGCCAGAATCGGGTGGTATGGTAAAACCCCGGGCCAAGGCCGTAAAACATCCTCAGCACTGCCATTTCGAACACTTGTCGGAAAACCGATAGATGACCCTCCCGAGCTCGCAGTAATGTCTGTCCTACTATGCCGCGGATAGTCGACCCTGGGCGCTTGGGCCCGGAGGATGTTGACACAGAATCTCCTGCTGAATTCATCTTTGCCCGTTACCTGCTCTGCGCACCATTCAACACTTTTTTGAAAACCGCTAAAACTTCTTCAGCGACGTGATCCCAGGTTTTCAGTTGACCATACTCGGCGATGAAATTGCGATCCCAGTTTGTTGAAAGTGATTTCACTATTCCCGCTGCAAAAGCGTCAGGGCTTCGTTGCACGATCACACCATAATCCGCACTAGTCAGTATTTCTGGTATGCCGTTAACATCCGTGGCAACAACCGGCGTACCACACGCCAGACTTTCGCTGACGACGTTAGGCCAACCTTCGCGACTACTCCCAAGAAACGAGATGTCTGCAGCGGAATACCAATATTTTAATTCCCTGTTATCGACTTCGCCTTGAAGATGAACAAAATCGACTAATCCCAGGTTTTCTATCTGACGTTGTAATTTGTTTCTCTCAGATCCTCGGCCAATAATATAAGCCTTGAAATCCAACCTTTCTTCTGATTTCAACTTACCAATAGCTTCAATTAGTAAATGATGGCCTTTTAGTTCAACCAGGTTACCGACCGATAACAGTATTTTCGCATCATGGGGTAGCTGTAGTTTTTGCCGAGCCTGCAGGACATCAACTCTTTGCATTACTGCTGGATCAATTCCGTTTGGTATCACAGTCATTCTATCGCTTGAAGCACCATTGTCGTGCATTCGGTCAGCCAGAGACTGGCTGACGGCTATCTGGTGCTGGGTCCGCCCAAGAACTTTTTTAATCAAAGGGGCTACGGCCCGAATTTGGGGGTATACATTCATATCCGTGCCGCGAGCAGAAACTACAACAGGGATATTTAATTTTTCCCCCAGCATTAACGCTGCCAAGCCGTCAGGGTAAACATAATGTGCGTCAATCAGATCAAATGGCCACAGTCGATAAAGTTCTTCTACGGTCTTCATGCAACCCGAATACATGTTGCGGCCATACAGTGACATGCCGATTTTAGGAGTCACCAGATACCGCGGATGGTGTACTTCGAGACCGTCAAACTGTTCACGTTGGGGGACCTTCGCCAGTTGCTGCCACCGGCCGTTACCGGGGACGAAGGCGGGAAACCAGGGAACCGGAGCTACAACTTTCACTTCGACGCCCGGAATGTTGTTAACCGCAGCCATACGATTTTTGATGAACACGGCGCTATTTGGGAACATGCGATTGGGAAATAGCGAAGTAAAGGTTAAAACCCGCATGAACTTGATGCCTTTCTGGTGGCAGGGCGTGGAGAGGATTTCAACTTTGCTTCTTACCCACTCTGCGTACCATTCGTGTCAGCTCCAGAAAGCCGCTCATTTCCGCTTCAAACTCAAGCTCGGAAACATACTGACCATCAAGGATTCGTGGCATTGCGTATGGGGGTGTTTTCTCATCAACAAGGCCGATTTCAGTCGTCGTGGCAGAATCGATCTGGCATCGTTCCAATACAGGCCACAAGGAACTTGTGAAACGACCACTCGGGTAGCAGAAATGTTTGCCGGTGTTCCCCGTCAACTTTTGTATATATTCCCTGTTGATGGCGATTTCATCTGCGAGGCTGTCTTGGCCCTGGTGCGTAATGCGGTGATGTTGGGTGTGTGGCTCAAAAGTGACTCCGCGGCGGGCAGCATCCTTCACCTCTTCGGGATTCATGATGTGGAACCACCGTCCGGCCATCAGTTCCGCATGATCAACGCCCGCCTCCTCGCATACCGCCTTCACGAGTCGTTGCCTTGCGGAATCGTCCTCAAGAGAGGCACAAATATCGCGGATAGTCGCTAACGCTTTGCTGCTGGTTTCATCGCTGTCAATGGAGACGGGGCCGAATCCGTACTCTGGCAAATGCAGGGTTCGTCTCTCTCGCGTGTTGAGGACGCTGAAACAATAAGTCAGCACCACATCGATTACAGGCGCCTGGTTCAGACAATAGTAGGTTGTCAGATAGATCGTTGCCGGGTAGTTATGCTTCTCAAGTATGGGAAGCATCTCCGACCACGTGCTGTACCAACCATCATCAATGGTGATGGCTGTGGGACACCGGTGTTGGCTCTTCCCATCAGGCATGCCCGTAAACGCTACGATGGGATATCCCCACTTCTCGAGCAGCGCCATTCGCGC
>JBBQMX010000139.1:0-5817 GCA_038329375.1 Pseudomonadales bacterium
GTAAGGGCGGCGGAAAGCCTTGAGCTGACCCCGCAGACTCTGAGCGGTCAGCTGGCCACATTTGAGTCCGCCCTCGGTGGTGCGCTGTTCAGGCGCGCCAACCGCTCTCTGCAGCTGACCGATTTCGGGCAGATGGTCTTCAGTCACGCAGATGATATGTTCCAGACCGCACAGGCGTTGACGGACGTGCTTCGCCAGCCCCCGGAAAACAGGCCCCTGAGCTTGGCGGTCGGCATTGCTGCCTCGATTCACAAACTGATTGCCTACCATTTGACCGAGCCTGCTTTGTCGCTCTCACGTGAGGTGCGGTTAAGCTGCCGGACAGGAGATACCGCAGTACTGCTGAAGCGCCTGGACCAGAGAGAGCTGGACATTGTTCTGACGGATCGACAGCCGGCCTCCGGCGAGGCGAGCCATTTCCGCAGCCACCAGTTGGCCAGCTCGTCGATGTCGCTGTTTGCGGCACCAGAGCTTGCGAGCACGTTGTCCGAAGATTTTCCCGCCAGCCTTGATCGACAACCGTTTTTGGCAACGTCACTCGATGCCCCATACATCAGTGCCCTGATGAACTGGTTCTCCAGCCAGAGCATCAGGGTGAAAGTAGTGGCAGAGGTAGATGACAGCGCCCTGATCAAGGTGTTCGGCCGGGAGGGCCTGGGTTACTTTGCGGCACCTACAGCAATTCGTGATGAGGTGTGTCGTCAGTATCAGGTGGTTCACGTGGCCAGCATTCATGAGGTACGGGATACGCTTTATGGAGTGACCCGTGCGCGCAGCAGTCACAATGCCGCGGTGGCCGAACTTTTGAAAGAGCGACCTGAACTGGACGATAAGCTCGAAAAAACTGAATGAAAAATCACAAAAAACTTTATTTTTTTCGATCATTCAATAATGCAAAATGATGGTGTGTTCTATCAGACGGAGAGCCAGTCATGAAAACCATCCACAAGTTTTGTCTTGAATGCGGTAAAGAGCCCACCACACTGAAGCTTCGGGAGGGCTATCGCGTAGTCCGGTGTGAATATCTGATGTCACAGAAAGGTATCTACATCTGGGTAGAGCAGCCACTGAATGTTGATATTCCTGTGATAGAGCGCCAGTTCGTTGTCGCGCTCTCCGGCGACCCGGTGCCCATGTGCTATCAATACCTGGGTACCGCGCTTGATACCTTTGGCCCGGAAGCGTTTCACGTGTTTGAGGTACGGGAAGCTATAGAACAGCCCAGACTTATGCCAGCAGCGGCGATAAGATACACTGCCGCAAATACCTCTGCAGTGCATCCGGCGGGGACAGCCTGACCTGATTATCCGGGCCCCTCTGGGGCCCCTTTTTTGTCTGGAGTTTTGAGTTCATGCCGAACATCATTGTGATGTTTTTTTTGCTGGGCCTGGTTGCCGGCGCCTTGCGCTCGGATCTCGCCATTCCCCGGCCGGTATACGACATCCTCAGTCTATTGCTGATGCTGACCATCGGTTTGAAGGGGGGTATGGCCCTGTATGGCAATCTGCATCTGGGGTTGATAACCGAAGTATTGGTGATCGTTGCGCTTGGATTTGCCATCCCCCTGATATTATTTCCGGTGCTGCGATACCTGGTGCGCCTGAAAGTAGAAGATGCCGCCAGTTTCTGCGCCCATTACGGCTCTGTCAGTGCCGGTACCTTTGCGGTAGCACTGGCCTGGGTTGAAGCCCGGGGCCTGGCCGTAGATGGTCAGGTAACCCTGTATCTGGTATTGCTGGAACTACCGGCCATTCTGACGGGCCTTTGGCTTTATCGTCGATATACCCGGGATAAGGCCTCAGAGTCAGTAGAAGCCACCCCCATGTGGCAGGAAACTCTGACCAACCGCAGTGTGGTCCTGCTGGTGGGTGGTGTGGTCATCGGTATGCTGTACGGTCCCGATCAGGGCGAGGGTGTAACCGCGCCATTGACCGGCGCCTTCTCACTGGTGCTGTCGTTGTTCCTTCTGGAAATGGGTCTGGTGGCATCGGAAACCCTGAGCAAGATCAAATTGCGACATTGGCGGGTGGTGGCCTTTGCGCTGTGTATTCCGCCGCTGTTGGCAGTGCCGGGATTGTTGGCGGGCTTGTGGCTGGACCTGGCGCCAGGCACCGTCGTGATTCTCGGGGCACTGACCGCCAGCGCATCCTATATAGCTGCACCCGTGGCGGTACGCCACGCCATTCCCGAGGCCGACATAGGGCTGGCGATGCTGGCCTCTCTGGGTGTTACCTTTCCCTTCAATGTGCTTGTAGGGATAGGGTTTTATCGTTATCTCATGGATTATCTGCCAGCATTTTGACCTTGGCTGGATGCGGCCAGTTTGAAAGAGCGCTTCGCCATGCTTGAGAGTAAGTATCCCCCCATTATTGCCGTCATCGGGGCCGGCCCTGCCGGCTTGATGGCTGCCGAGGTCATCGCACGAGCCGGCTTCTCGGTTGCTGTATTCGATGCCAAGCCCAGCGTCGGGCGCAAGCTTCTGCGGGCAGGCATTGGCGGCCTGAACCTGACCCATGCTGAGCCTCTGGCAGCCTTCATAAACCGCTATGGCGATCGCATTGGGCAAGTTGCTCCCATGTTGGATATGTTTGGTCCTTCGCAGCTGCTGGACTGGGTTCACGGGCTGGGTATTGAGACATTTGTCGGTTCGTCACAGCGGGTATTTCCCGTCGACAAGAAAGCGGCGCCGCTATTGCGGGCCTGGTTGCATCGTCTTCGCGGACTGGAGGTTAAGTTTCATATGCGATGGCGCTGGCTGGGCTGGCAGGACAACGGCGCTTTAGAATTCGATACACCTGCGGGAACTCAGTCTGTTGGCGCCCAAGCTACGGTGCTGGCAATGGGTGGCGCGAGCTGGCCAGAGCTTGGGTCCGACGGCAAGTGGGTTTTACCGCTGCAGCAGCAGGGTCTCTGTGTCGCGCCGCTTAAGCCCAGTAATTGTGGCTTTCAAGTGAGCTGGAGTGATCATTTCCGGGAGCGCTTCGCGCGCCAACCGGTGAAGTCGGTACGGGCGTGTCTGAGCAGTGACAGTCCGAACAAAGACGCCTGGCACAGCGGAGAGCTGATGGTCACAGAAGACGGGCTCGAAGGCGGTCTGATCTACGCGCTGTCTGCGACGGCTCGGGAGGAGGTGACTCAGTACGGTCATGCCACGGCATTGCTCGACCTGAACCCGGGCCGGACCGAGGCCCAACTGATCGAGCGTTTATCCCAACCCCAGGGCCGCCGCTCTCTGGCGAAGCATTTGAAAACGAAAACGGGCATTGATGGCGTAAAAGCGGGCCTGCTCAGAGAGTTCTGCACCAGTGACGTGATGACTGATCCGCAGCAATTGGCTCATCACATCAAGCAGCTTCCGGTGCGCCTGGGCGAACCCTTTGCCATCGACAGAGCTATTAGCAGTGCAGGCGGAGTGCGTTTTGCAGACCTGACGGATGATCTGATGCTGAAAGCTCTGCCGGGCGTATTCTGTGCGGGGGAAATGCTGGATTGGGAAGCGCCCACGGGCGGTTATTTGCTGACCGGTTGTTTTGCCAGTGGTTGGATTGCAGGAACCGGTGTGGTCGCGTCGCTCTAAACGTTGGTTGAGTAACAAAAAGGCCCGGCTATCAACCGGGCCTTTTTGTTTTTTCAAGAACCATCCCCGGGCACAGCTAGTGGTCGGCTGTGCCCGGGAGTGTTCTGATGGTGCTTACTTCAGATCAAAACGATCTGCGTTCATCACCTGGGTCCAGGCAGCTACGAAGTCCTTAACGAACTTCTCTTTTGCGTCGGACTGGGCATACACCTCAGCGATGGCGCGAAGCTGTGAATTGGAACCGAAGATCAGGTCCGCACGGGTGGCGGTCCACTTCACCTCGCCTGTATTGCGGTCCTTGCCTTCAAACAGGTCCTCGTCCTTGGACGTCGCCTGCCACTGGGTGCTCATGTCGGTCAGGTTCACAAAGAAATCGTTCGTGAGCTTGCCCGGAGTCTTGGTGAACACGCCATGCTGGGTTTGCTTGTAGTTGGCATCCAGCACGCGAAGACCGCCAACCAGTACGGTCAGTTGCGGTGCGCTCAGGCCCAGCAACTGTGCCTTGTCGATCAGCATTTCTTCGGCAGAAACGGTGAACGCAGCCCGGCTGTAGTTACGGAAACCATCCGCTTCAGGCTTCAACGGATCGAAAGACTCCGCGTCGGTCATGTCCTGGGTGGTGTCGGTACGGCCCGGTGCAAATGGTACGTCAATGTTGTGGCCAGCGTCCTTCGCCGCTTTCTCCACGGCAGCGTTACCGCCGAGCACGATCAGGTCTGCCAGGGACACTTTTTTCGAGCCGGATTGGCCATCGTTAAAGGCCTTCTGGATGCCTTCCAGAGTCTGCAGCACTTTTGCGAGCTGGTCTGGCCGGTTTACTTCCCAGTCTTTCTGCGGAGCCAGACGCAGACGGGCGCCGTTGGCACCACCGCGCATGTCCGAGCCGCGAAAAGTAGAAGCCGAGGACCAGGCGGTGTAAACCAACTCAGAGCTGGTCAGGCCTGAGGCCAGAATCTTGCTCTTCAGCGCTGCGATGTCCTGGGTGTTGATCACCTCGTGATCGACAGCCGGAACCGGGTCTTGCCAGATCAGGTCTTCAACCGGTACTTCCGGGCCGAGATAACGTGATTTCGGGCCCATGTCACGGTGCGTCAGTTTGAACCAGGCGCGGGCAAAGGCGTCGGCGAACTCGTCCGGATTCTTATGAAAGTGTTCGGCAATCTTGCGGTATTCAGGGTCTTCCCGCATCGCCATATCAGCAGTGGACATCATGACTTGAACACGCTTGGAGGCATCTTCAGCGTCCGGCGCATGGTCTTTGTCTGTCAGACCTATGGCCTGCCATTGTTGAGCACCGGCGGGGCTCTTGGTCAGTTCCCACTCGTAGCCGAACAGAAGGTCAAAGTAGCTCATGTCCCATTTCGTTGGCGTCGGCGTCCAGGCACCTTCAAGACCACTGGTGATGGTATCGCGGCCTTTGCCACTGCCGTGGGTATTTTGCCAGCCAAAGCCCATGGCCTCCATCGGAGCGGCCTCCGGCTCCGGACCCATATGGGACGGATCGCCAGCACCGTGGGCTTTACCGAAGGTGTGGCCACCCGCAGTCAACGCGAGAGTCTCGTAATCATCCATCGCCATGCGGGCGAAGGTTTCACGGATGTCGCGGGCAGATGCCAACGGGTCCGGGTTGCCGTCCGGACCTTCCGGGTTAACGTAAATCAGACCCATCTGCACGGCAGCCAGCGGGTTTTCGAGCTCACGGTCACCGGTGTAACGGCTATTGGGCTTGTCACTTGTCGCCAGCCATTCTTGCTCGGCACCCCAGTAGATGTCTTCTTCTGGCTGGAAGATATCGGCGCGGCCGCCAGCGAATCCAAAGGTCTTGAAGCCCATGGATTCCATTGCCACGTTGCCGGTCAGAACGAACAGGTCAGCCCACGACAGCTTGTTGCCGTATTTCTGCTTGATCGGCCACAGCAGGCGACGAGCTTTGTCGAGGTTGCCGTTATCGGGCCAGCTGCTAAGGGGCGCGAAACGCTGGCTGCCAGAGCCCGCGCCGCCGCGGCCGTCACCGGTTCGGTAGGTACCTGCCGCATGCCACGCCATACGGACAAAAAACGGGCCGTAGTGGCCGTAGTCTGCCGGCCACCATTCCTGAGAGTCGGTCATCAGATTGGTGAGGTCGCTCTTGACCGCCGCGAGGTCAAGTTTCTTGAATTCTTCAGCGTAATCAAAGTCCTCGCCCAACGGATTAGACTTCGGAGAATGCTGGTGCAAAATTGAGAGGTTAAGCTGGTTTG
>JBBQMX010000140.1:0-5814 GCA_038329375.1 Pseudomonadales bacterium
TTCTCTTTCATTTCAACTTCAGAACCCGCGCCAACCTTAACAACGGCAACACCGCCAGCCAGCTTGGCAACACGCTCCTGAAGCTTCTCTTTATCGTAGTCAGAGCTGCTGTCTTCGATCTGCTTGCGAATCTGGTCAACGCGCGCTTCGATATCAGCCTCGGCACCGGCGCCATCAATGATGGTGGTGTTTTCCTTGGTGATGTTAATGCGCTTGGCCGTACCAAGATCATCCAGCGTGGTGCTTTCCAGGCTCAGACCGACTTCCTCGGAAATCACGGTACCGCCAGACAGGATGGCGATATCCTGCAGCATTTCCTTGCGACGGTCACCGAAGCCAGGCGCTTTAACAGCCGCTACTTTCACGATACCGCGCATGTTGTTTACAACCAGAGTCGCCAGCGCTTCGCCTTCAATATCTTCAGCGATAATCATCAGCGGCTTGCCTGCTTTTGCAACGCTTTCCAGCACGGGCAGCAGTTCACGAATGTTGGAGATTTTCTTGTCGACCAGCAGGATGTAGGGCTCGTCCAGCTCGGCAGACATGTTGTCCTGGTTGTTGATGAAGTACGGGGACAGGTAGCCGCGATCAAACTGCATACCTTCTACCACGTCCAGCTCGTCTTCCAGGCCTCGGCCTTCCTCAACGGTGATGACGCCTTCTTTACCTACGCGCTCCATGGCGTCGGCGATGATCTTGCCGATGGTCTCGTCGCCGTTAGCGGAGATGGTGCCAACCTGGGCGATGTTGCGGCTGTCGTCACAGGGCTTGGCTGCAGCGTGGATGGCCTTGACCGCAACCTGGGTTGCCTTGTCGATGCCGCGCTTCAGATCCATCGGGTTCATGCCGGCGGTGACCGCCTTGATGCCCTCATTCAGAATGGACTGAGCCAGAACGGTTGCAGTGGTTGTGCCATCGCCTGCAGTGTCGTTGGTCTGGGAAGCAACTTCCTTGACCATCTGTGCGCCCATGTTTTCGAACTTGTCACGCAGCTCGATTTCCTTCGCCACAGATACACCGTCTTTGGTCACGGTCGGTGCGCCAAATGACTTGTCAATGACAACGTTACGACCCTTGGGGCCCAGCGTTACCTTGACGGCGTCTGCCAAAATGTTAACACCTGCAACCATGCGCTTACGTGCGCTGTCACCAAATTTAATATCTTTAGCTGCCATATCACTCTATTCCCTATTCGTTAAACCCAGTCGTTATTTCGATTTCATCCACAACCGGCCCGCCGGTTGAGATGAGTCAGCCTGCCGAATTACTTTTCCAGCACGCCGTAAATGTCGCTCTCGCTCATGATGAGCAAATCTTCACCGTCGATTTTCACGGTGTTACCGGCATATTGGCCGAACACTACGGTGTCACCAACATTGACTGCCAACGAACGGGTTTCGCCATTATCAAGGATGCGGCCATTGCCCACTGCGATCACGTCGCCCTGGGACGGCTTCTCTTTGGCATTGCCCGGCAGCACGATACCACCAGCAGTCTTCTCTTCTTCTTCCTTACGACGCACAACAACACGGTCATGTAACGGACGGATTTTCATTGCTCGATGTCTCCAAAGTCAGATTGTGTTTGGCAATGACGTTTGCGTAAAAGCCAGAGCCGATAAGCACCTGTTTTCAGGGCGCTTATCCGCCCCAGCAAACTTGTGGTTCCTATATGGAGGTAGTGCTGATGTTTTCAACGGCCTTCGAAAAAAAAATTCACTTTTTTTCGAGCTGATCCGACGGTTTGCCCGCGTTACCACCTTCTTTACGGTATTCGCCCTCAATCACGTCATCATCCGCCGGGGAGCTGGCTTCAAACGGATTGCCGCTGCCGAACGGGCCGCTCTGCCCCGCTCTGAAATGAAAGCTTTGGGTAGTACCGGAAGCCACTACCATACGTTTCAGTGCCTGGCCCGCAAGCCACTGACGGGTAGCCGGAAGCAGGCAGAGCAATCCAATCGTATCGGTGACGAACCCGGGGGTCAGCAGCAGTGCTCCACCGACGGCGAGGATCAGGCCTTCAGCCACCTCACGTGCAGGCAGCTCGCCGCTATTCAGACGCTGATTGGCTCGCAGCAGGGTTGCCAACCCCTGTTGGCGCAACAACGCTGCCCCGATAACCGCGGTCAGCAACACCAGCCCGATTGTACTGAGCGCACCAATGACGGTGCCGACCTTAATGAGAATTGCCATCTCAACGATGGGCATGATAATGAAAATCAGTAAAAATATGCCCATAATAATGCCTTTCTCCAGTGACTTTAACGGCTTATCCGGAAGCGAAAAAGTCTACACCAGATTTGCCTTGCAGGGCCCGAATCAAGCCATCCTTCGACATGCTTTGGATGAACGGGCATGATGTCGGGCACGAAAACGGGGCCGGTCGAGCCAGCCTTCTTCCAAAACCCATTGGCTAATTAAAAGGTTTATTAGGGCGCAAAATGAAACTTCAAGATTCCGTGATTGCAATTACCGGCGGTGGCCAGGGGCTGGGCCGTGCGATGGCTGAGTATTTGGCTGCCCGGGGCGCGAGACTGGCACTGATCGATTTAATGCCGGAAAAGCTCGAGCAAGCCGTATCCGCCTGCAAAGCAGCGAGCGGCGACGCCAGGGCGTACATCTGTAACGTCGCCAGGGAGGCCGATGTCGAGGAAACTTTTGCCGCGATCAGCCGGGATTTCGGCAAAATTAACGGCCTGATAAACAACGCAGGCATTCTTCGTGACGGTATGCTGGTCAAGGCTAAAGACGGGGAAATCGTCAAGCGCATGAGCCTCAGTGAGTGGCAGTCGGTGATGGATGTTAACCTGACTGGTGTTTTCCTGTGCGGGCGCGAGGCGGCTACCCACATGATCCGGAATGGCGACCATGGCGTTATCATCAATATCGCCAGCATTTCCCGCGCAGGCAACATGGGCCAAAGCAACTACTCCGCCGCCAAAGCGGGCGTTTCTGCGCTGGTATCGGTCTGGGCAAAGGAACTGGCACGACACGGTATCCGCGTGATGGGCATCGCCCCCGGCTTTGTAGAAACTGAAATGACCCTGTCCATGAAGCCGGAAGCACTGGAGAGAATGACGGCGGCAATTCCTCTCAAACGCATGGGTAAGCCGGAGGAAATTGCCTCCACGGCTGCCTTTGTCTTCGAGAATGACTACCTTTCGGGGCGGATGATTGAAGTCGATGGCGCGCTCAGAATCTGATTCGCTTTCAAAGCACGACCTGCCAAGCCGTGATCAGATGATCTGGCAGGTGGTCTGGTCAATCCCGGAAGGTCGGGTTGCCAACTATGGCCAGGTGGCGAGTCTGGCCGGGCTGACAGGCCTCGCCCGCTATGTAGGGCGCGCCCTGGGCAAGCTGCCAGCCGGCTCGGAAGTGCCTTGGTACCGGGTGCTGAAAAGCAATGGTCAGCTGGCCTTCAAACCTGGCAGCCCTGCCTTCATGAAGCAGTCCGAAAGTCTCGAGAAGGAAGGCGTCGAGATTGTTGAAGGCCGGGTTTCCATGGCGCGCTATCGCTGGGAACCCTGACGCTCGCCCGCCGGTTTACCATTTGATTCCTCCTCCGGCAATTCATTCGCCGGTGCAAGCGCATCCAGGCGATCGCCCTTTCCCATCAGCCACCAGGACAAAAGGATAGCAGGCACGCCCATCACAGCAGCAATAAAGAAAAATTCGGTATAACCGTAATTGAACACCACCATGCCGGAAAAGCCTCCGATAAATTTACCCGGCAGAGTCATCAACGAGCTGAACAGCGCGTACTGGGTCGCTGTAAACGAGGCGCTGGTCATGCTGGAGAGCCAGGCGATAAGAGCCACATTGGCAATCCCACCACTCAGATTATCAGCGCTGACCACCACTGCAAGCAGGACTATGTCAGGCGGCAGCTGTGCAACAACAACGAATAACAGGTTGGTCGCAGCCGTCAGGGCGGCACCGGCTACCAGAATAGGGCGCACCCCGTAACGAACCACCAGCAGCCCGCCCAGCAGAGAGCCGCCAATGGTCATGAAGAAGCCGAATATCTTGGTGACATCCGCTACTTCCGTTTTCGAGAAACCCATAAACGTAAGGTAGAACGGGTTCGCCATCACCCCCATGGATATATCGCTGATTCGATAGAGCGCCACCAGTACCAGAATGAACACGGACAGCTCCCGATAGCGCCGGAAAAAGTCCACGAACGGCCCCGCGATAGCGGCTGAAAACCAGCCGGCGAGGCGGGCCATTCGCGGAGAAAGATGTGCCCGTTTTGCAGTCTCGCGAGCCACTGTGACGGCAAGATCTTCCGCCACGCTGTGATGATTAACCGTAGGCTCCCTGATGACCAGCACGGTCAGAACGCCGACGCCCATCAATACGGCCATAACCTCGTAAGACACCTGCCAGGACCAAAACTCCGCGAGATACAAAGCCCCTGCTCCGGCCACAAGCAGCGCCAGCCGGTAACCGAAGATATAGGTGGCAGCCAGTGCGGCCTGCAGCCGTGGCTCGGCAATTTCAATGCGGTAGGCATCAATCGCCACGTCCTGAGTGGCCGAAGAAAAGGCGACCAACAGCCCACAAAGCGCCATCATGGTGGGCGCGGCGACGGCATCAACCTTTGCCATCAACACCAGCCCCAGGGCAACCCCCGCCTGCGCCAGAATCATCCAGCTGCGACGCTTACCAAGCAGCCTGTCGAGCAGTGGCAACCTGAGACGGTCGACTACCGGCGCCCAAACCACCTTTATCGAGTAAGTAATGCCCAACCAGCTGAAGAATCCGATAGTGGCGGTTTCAACCCCGATATCCGCCAGCCGGGCGTTGAGGGTCGAGAACACCAGCAAAAACGGCAGACCGGCCGAAAAACCCAGGAACAGCATGGCAATGACCTGCCATCGGGTAAACGTATGGAGTGCTGCGCGAAATGACCTGGGCCGGGAGTGAGTAGTGATCGGGAAGTCTCCGTTTAATCGCGGAAGTTATTGAACTGGAGTGGCAGATCAAGATCAGACTCACGCAGCATCGACATGACATCCTGCAAGTCATCCCGTTTTTTACCCGTTACCCGGACCTTGTCACCCTGAATCGCAGCTTGCACTTTGAGCTTCGCGTCTTTGATCATTTTGACGATTTTTTTCGCCATATCAGTCTCGATACCCTGCCGAAGGACCAGATGTTGCTTGACCAGCTTGCCGGATTTGCTATCACCGTCTTCATTGATGGAACGGCCATCAATGTTGCGCTTCGCAAAGGCCATTCTCAGCATGTCCATCAGTTGCTCCAGCTGGAATTCCTGTTCTGCGCCGAGGGTAATGCCTTTGTCGTCTAGCTCCACCGAGGCATCGACGTTTTTAAAGTCCCAGCGGTTACCCAGATCGCGCTTAGTCTGGTCAACGGCGTTGGTTACTTCGTGCATATCAATTTCAGAAACAATATCAAATGATGGCATGGTCAAACTCCGGAAATGATGGATTATTCCGCCCGGGCCAGAAAATGCTCCGGGTTCGGCGGTTCAATCCACATGTTTAACATTTATGGACGTCACAACGCCGGTTAAACGCTATACTGGCCCGCTTGCGCAAGTAGAGGTGCCAAAGCATACCAAGACACAGCGGGCACCGCATCTGACAATGGACTTAGATAACAATGCCAAACCTTGACCTTCCG
This sequence comes from Pseudomonadales bacterium, assembly GCA_038329375.1. Lineage (GTDB taxonomy): Bacteria > Pseudomonadota > Gammaproteobacteria > Pseudomonadales > Oleiphilaceae > Marinobacter. Next base: position 5,652 of record JBBQMX010000140.1, read on the forward strand.
ATTCTCGTGGTTGACGACGCTAAATTCAGCAGCACGGTAGTCAGCCGTGCGCTGCGTAACGCTGGCTACCGCGATGTGCGCGTTGCAAACAATGCACCTGCCGCCCTGACTCTGATCGAAGAGCGGTCAGTCAGTGTGCTGATTGCAGATTGGCTGATGCCGG
>JBBQMX010000141.1:0-5808 GCA_038329375.1 Pseudomonadales bacterium
TTTCTCTACCTCCAACACGTTTTTCCCGGGGGCTATTCCGGTTCGGTTTGAAACCCGGAATATGTGGGTATCGACCGCCATGGCCGGTTGCCCGAATGCCGTATTTAGTACCACGTTAGCGGTTTTGCGCCCTACGCCAGGTAGTGCTTCCAGTTCTTCCCGGGTATTCGGGACGTCACTGTTGTGGTGCTCGACCAGTGCCCGACAGGTTTTGATCACGTTCTCGGCTTTGCTGTTGAACAAGCCGATAGATTTGATGTATTCCTTCAGGCCGTCCACTCCCAAAGCAAGAATGGCCTCCGGCGTGTTGGCGACGGGATAGAGTTTGGCCGTCGCCTTATTAACACCCACATCGGTGGCCTGAGCGGAAAGTATCACTGAAATCAGCAATTCAAAGGAGGAGGTGTAGACCAGCTCTGTGGTTGGTGCTGGGTTAGCCGTCCGCAGGCGCTCGAAGATTTCAGTGCGCTTCTGTTTGTTCATGGCGTTGTTACCTTCAAGAGACGTGGCCGGTTACCCGTACTCGTTTGCTTCCGGACGCAGTCGGCTGTTGCGCATTTGCTTGTTGACGGGTCGTGATACGGCGGTCGATGCCGTTCTTGACGGCAATGAGCAAGCCGAGGCCGACAAAGGCCCCGGGTGGCAAAACCATGAACAACACGTCGGGGTACTGAGCGAAGGGTCGGATAACCCAATCGGCCGCCATCGGGCCCATCAGCAAATCCATGTTGGCGAACAGTGTGCCCTGGCCAAGCAGTTCGCGCAGGCCCCCAAGTACGATCAACACCAGTAAAAAGCCAATGCCCATCATGGCGCCATCCAGAATGGCGGGGCCGGGCGCGTTCCTGGAGGCAAAGGCATCGGCACGGCCCAGAATGGCGCAGTTCGTCACGATCAGCGGTATGAAGATGCCAAGGATCTGGTAAAGCTCATAGGCGTAAGCCTGCATCAACAGTTCCGCGCAGGTTACGTAGGAGGCGATGATCATGACGAAGGCCGGCAGCCTGACGGACTCCTGTACAAAATTGCGGATTAGCGACACCGCAAGGTTAGACCCGATCAGAACCATCAGGGTGGCAAGCCCGAGCCCGATAGCGTTGACCACTGTGCTGGTGACAGCCAGCAGTGGACAGAGGCCAAGCACCTGCACCAAGGCCGGGTTGTTGGTCCAGAGGCCATCTTTGATGATCTCAGAGCTGGTCTTTGTTGCCATTGAATTGCCCATATTCCGTAGTCAATTAGACGTCGTCACGCAGAAGCGTTTGCTGATGGTCCCGAACATAGTCCAGGGTCTGGCGAACTGCACGCACTACTGCCCGGGGTGTGATGGTGGCGCCGGTAAACTGGTCGAATACACCGCCATCCTTGGCCACCGCCCACTCTTCCCACTCGGGCTGACCCAGGGAGCGGCTGTTGAAGGACAGAATCCAGTTGGATTTCCGGAGTTCAACCTTGTCCCCAAGGCCGGGTGTTTCACGGTGTGACGTCACTCGTACCCCCAACACGGCACCCTGTGAATCAACACCGACCAGTAGTCGGATATTCCCGGAGTAGCCATCGGTAGCCGTCACCGGAATGATAACCCCGGCAGGCTCGCCAGCCTTGCGCGCGACCCAGGCATCAACAGGTTCCCGGTTGCCCAGACGTGGGTCCGGGGCCAGTTCGACGGTATTCGCCAGCAGGTCATTATCGTGTTGCTGCTCAGGGATAATCTCGAACAGGGCCGCGGCTTCCGCCCGGCGGATCTGGTCGGCAATGCGTTCAGCGGTGACCACCTGGGTGATAGCGATCACACCAGCAGTAATCACCGCGAAAATCCCGAGACCGATGGCATTACGTGCTATGGACTGTCTGATAGCTGCCATGGTTATCCCGAATTCTTGCGTACAATGCCACGGCGAGCCTTGCGATGGCCATAGGTACGGGGCTGCGTGTAATGGTCAATGAAGGGTACCGCAAAGTTCATCAGCAGCACCGCGAAGGCGACCGCATCGGGGTAACTGCCCCAGGTACGGATAACATACAGCAGCAATCCGATACCGGCACCGTAGACCAGTTTGCCCTGATGGCTGGTGGCGGCAGAGACCGGGTCTGTGGCTATAAAAAATGCCCCCAGCATCGTGGCGCCAGCCAGCATATGCAGGGATAGCGGTGCATAAAGATCCTGATTGCTGCCGAATGCCATACTCATCACAGCAAGTGCGGCCAGGACGCTGACCGGAATATGCCAGGTGATGATCTTCAGGTAAAACAGAGCCAGGCCGCCTGCCAGAAACCCCAGGTTGACCCATTCCCAGCCTTTGGCTACGCCCTCACCGAAACTGGGATGCTGGCGTACTTCTTCCGCCACCCGCGCGCCGATCTCGTGTTTATACACGTCCAGGGGCGTGGCCATGGTGTAGGCGTCAATGGCGGTTTGTTTGCCGGCGGCAATAATGCCCAGTGTTTCGACGATGCCGGGAGCGCCGTTCAGGAGGCCTGCGGGTGCAGCCCAGTTGGTGGTCAGGGCAACGGGAAACGAAACCAGCACCAGCGCATAACCGACCATCGCCGGATTGAAGGGGTTGGAGCCGAGGCCCCCGTAGAGCTGCTTGGCCATCATAATGGCCGTGATAACGGAAACTGCCGACACCCACCAGGGCGTAAACGGTGGCAAGGCGAGTCCAAGTAGAAGGCCGGTGAGAGCAGCGGTGTTGTCTGACAGATAAAACGCCAGGGGGCGTTGGCGGAGCTTGAGAATAGCCGCTTCCGCGCCTACGGCCAGCGCAATACACCATACCACATTGATCAGGTTACCCCAGCCAAAGAAGACGGTTTGCGCGGCCAGGCCCGGGAGAGTTGCCAGCATCACCCACAGCATGACGCGATCGGTTGAGCGTGCGCCGCGAGTATGAGGTGACGATTGTTGCCGTAATGTCATCAGTGTTGCCGTTATATTCTGCTGGATCCGGAATTTCCCGGACTATGTGTGGTTCCAGTTTGGCCGCCTGCTTTCCGGGCATCGCTCACCGCTTTCCCGGCCTTTTGCTCTTTACGGGCCAAAGCCGCCTCGACAGCGGCTGTCTTGGCCGACCGGTCATCCAGTGGCTGGCCGCCGTTATCAGTCTGCTCGGCTTTTTTTGCCTGGGCTTCGGCAGCCGCACGAGCCCGCTGTTCACGCCGGGCCTCTTTCTCAGCCTGTTCCCGTTCCAGCCTCGCCTGGCGGGCCTCGAATCGCTCCCGGGCGCGATCGGATTTCAGTTGTTCATCGTTATGGGCGCGAATTTCTCCTTTGGCAAAACGATAGTACTGCACCAGGGGAATACTGCTGGGGCAAACGTAAGAGCATGCGCCACACTCGATGCAGTCAAACAGGTTCTGGTGTTCCGCTTTTTCGAATTCTTCAGCTTTGGCATACCAGAACAACTGCTGCGGTAACAACTCCATAGGGCAGGCTTCAGAGCACGCGCCACAGCGAATACAAGGCTGCTCCGGCGGTGGCTCGGGCAATTCGCCCCGGGCGGCTGCAATGACGCAGTTGGTAGTCTTTATGACTGGTACCAGGGCGCTTTGCAGGGTGTAACCCATCATCGGGCCGCCCAGAATCAAACGGTCGAGGCGGTCGGACTGGAGGCTCGCTTGCGCTAGCAGGTATTCCAGTGGCGTACCAAGGTAGGCTTCGACGTTTCCGGGTGCTGCGACGGCATTGCCGGTAATCGAGGTAATACGGCTGATCAGTGGTTCTCCATGATATATCGCCCGGTAGACCGCCACGGCAGTACCCACGTTTTGGCACATGGTGCCAATATCGGCCGGTATACCGCCATGGGGCACCTCCAGGCCGGTGACGATCTGGATCAACTGCTTCTCGCCGCCAGAGGGGTATTTTGTCGGGATAGTGACAACCTCGATCAGAGTATCACCTGCGGCACTGCGCAAGGCGGCAATGGCCTCGGGCTTGTTGTCTTCCACTGCAATCACGCAAAGCTCCGGTCCCAGCAACCAGGCCATGATGTTAAGGCCTTCGACCACCTCAGCCGCTCGCTCCCGCATCAGAACATCGTCGGCAGTGATATAGGGCTCGCATTCGGCACCGTTGAGAATCAGGGTCTCGACTTTGTCGCGCTCTGGCGGGTGCAGTTTGATGCTGGTGGGAAAGCCCGCTCCACCCAACCCGACAACGCCTGCGTCCCGGATGCGGGCGAGTACGTCCGAGCGTTGGCGATGCTGGTAGTCAGGCATTGGATGGCGTTCACACCAAGTGTCGTGACCGTCGGGTATCAACGTAACGCACCAGTCCACCATACCGGAGGGATGGGGAACAGGCTGTCGTGACATGGCCTCTATTTTACCGGAGGTTGGCGCATGGACGGGGACGCCCATGGTGCCGATAGCAGCGGCCAGACAATCGCCTTTCAATACCATATCGCCAACCGCTACGCGGGTTTCAGCAGGGGAGCCAAGGTGTTGCTGCAAGGGTAAAATCAGCTTCGGCGGCAGCCCTGCGTGGCGGATGGGCTCGCGATTGGACTGGCTCTTGCGCTGCGGTGGATGAATGCCGCCGGAGAAATCCCAGAGTTTGCGCATCAGGCAGTCGCTCCCTGACGATCGGTAGCAATAATTGATTTGCCGGGAGGGCTCCACGTCCAGTTCCGGATCTCGGGTGCTATCGTCACCATATCAATGCAGTCCACCGGACAGGGTTCGACACAAAGGTCGCAGCCGGTGCATTCGCTTTCGATCACTGTATGCATGTGTTTCGCGGAGCCCAGAATGGCGTCCACAGGGCAAGCCTGGATACATTTGGTGCAGCCGATGCATTCATCTTCGCGAATAATGGCAACCCGCTTTTCCTGTTCGACACCGTGTTCCACATTCAGTGGCTGAGGTTCGATATCCAGTAGGTCCGCCAGCGCCTTGATGGTGCCTTCACCGCCGGGCGGACATCTGTTGATGGCATCCCCGTTGGCAATGGATTCGGCATAAGGGCGGCAGCCGGGAAAACCGCATTGTCCGCACTGGGTTTGTGGAAGCAACGAGTCAATCTGTTCGACCAGCGGGTTGCCTTCGACCCGGAAGCGTTCTGCAGCGTAGCCGAGGATGGCGCCAAAGATGAGCGCAAGCACAAAGAGAACCGCGACAGCAACCAGAATACCTGTCCACATGACTGGTCTCCTTTACACGCCGACCAGGCCGGTGAAGCCCAGGAACGCAAGCGACATGAGACCGGCGGTAATCAAGCCGATAGAGGCACCCTGAAATACCGCCGGTACATCGGACACGGCTATACGCTCCCGCATGGCGGCAAACATTACCAGTACGAGGGAGAAACCGGCTGCCGCGCCAAAGCCATACAAAACCGATTCGACAAAGTTATTCTGGCGGTTGAGGTTGAGCAATGCGACCCCTAGCACCGCACAGTTGGTGGTGATCAGCGGCAGGAAGATACCCAGAACCCGATAGAGCAGAGGGCTGGTCTTGCGAACCACCATCTCTGTGAACTGAACCACGACTGCAATGACCAGAATAAAGGTGATGGTCTTGAGAAACTCGAGATCGAGGGGCTCCAGCAGGTAGGTGTAAGCGAGATAACTACAGATGGAGGCCAGGGTCAGCACAAAGGTGGTAGCCAGGGACATTCCCATAGCTGTTTCCAGCTTCCCGGATACCCCCATCAACGGACATAATCCAAGAAACTGGACCAACACGAAGTTGTTCACCAGGATCGTGCTGACCAGTATGAGCAGGTATTCCGACATCGTGCTTTGCCCTCGTCTTACATAATCCGCATGCCGGGTGTGGCGCCGGAGTCTGGTGACAGGATAAAGA
>JBBQMX010000142.1:0-5729 GCA_038329375.1 Pseudomonadales bacterium
CATTGTGGCGGCCGCCATTGCCGGGGTACAGCCAAACGTCATGGGCTACGGCCCGGTGCCAGCCAGCGAGAAGGCCCTGGCCAGAGCTGGCCTGACCCTGAAAGACATGGACGTTATCGAAATTAACGAAGCGTTTGCAGCCCAGGTGCTCGGGTGTACTACCCGTCTGGGCATTGCAAGCGACGACCCGAGACTCAACCCTAATGGCGGCGCCATTGCAGTCGGGCACCCGTTGGGCGCTTCGGGTGCGCGCATTGCCCTAACGGCAACACGCCAACTTGAACAGATTCAGGGCCGCTATGCGCTGATCAGTATGTGCATCGGCGTCGGCCAAGGCATTGCCGCTGTTATTGAGCGGATCACGGATTGAACCAAGGCCGGTTTCTACCGGTCATAACAACACATCACAAGACATCGGCGACGCAGATCGCCCCATAAATATTCAGGAGATAACTAATGGCTTCCGCACCTTGGGATGACCTGCTGCACTTTGAGAAACAATTGGACGAAACCGAGCGTCAGGTTCGGGACAGCATCCGTAGTTTCTGTGACCAACGCCTTATGCCCGGCATTATTGAGGCCAACCGTCACGAGAAATTTGACCGCTCCATCTTCAATGATATGGGCGAGCTGGGCATGCTTGGCGCCACCCTGCCGGAAGAATACGGCGGCCCTGGCCTGAACCATGTCTGCTATGGCCTGATTGCCCGGGAAGTGGAGCGTGTGGACTCCGCCTACCGCTCGGCTATGAGTGTTCAGTCCTCGCTGGTTATACACCCCATTTACTCGTTCGCCCAGGAAGCGCTGAAAAAGCGTGTGCTGCCAAAACTGGCCTCCGGTGAACTGGTTGGCTGTTTTGGACTGACCGAACCAGACCACGGCTCTGACCCTGGCGGCATGGTAACCCGCGCCAAGAAAGTCGATGGCGGCTATCTGGTCAGCGGCTCCAAGACCTGGATCACCAACTCGCCGATTGCGGATGTCTTCGTGATCTGGGCCAAGCTTGACGGTAAAATCACCGGCTTTGTTCTGGAACGTGGCGCCAAGGGTCTGGACGCCCCGAAGATTGAAGGTAAGTTCTCCCTGCGTGCCTCCGAAACCGGCTCCATTTTTATGGACGACGTGTTCTGCCCTGACGAAAACAAACTGGACGTAGAAGGCTTGAAAGGTCCGTTCAGTTGCCTCAACAAGGCCCGCTATGGCATCAGCTGGGGCTCTCTGGGCGCAGCGGAATTCTGCTGGCATGCGGCCCGCAATTACACCCTTGAACGCAAGCAGTTTGGTAAGCCATTGGCCGCCAACCAGCTGATCCAGAAAAAGCTGGTGGACATGCAGACTGAAATTGCCCTTGGCCTGCAAGGTGCGTTGCAGCTTGGACGTCTGATGGACACCGGTGAAGCGTCTCCGGATGCGATTTCCCTGATGAAGCGCAATAACTGCGGCAAATCATTGGATATCGCGCGGGTCGCCCGTGACATGCACGGCGGTAACGGTATCTCCGACGAATACCATGTCATCCGCCACGTGATGAACCTTGAAGCGGTCAATACTTACGAAGGCACTCACGATATCCACGCCCTGATCCTCGGTCGTGGCCAGACCGGCATTCCTGCGTTCGGCTGACCCGGACGGTACTACTATAGAAAACGCTGAAACAAAAAAGGCAGGGCTTCACAGCCCTGCCTTTTTTATGTCTGTACGATATAGAGCCTGCCTTTACACAGCCTGTTTCTCGCCCCGGTTAGACCACCACACCAGCGCAAGAGCGGGCACAATCAGCGCCGCGCTAATCATCGTCAGCTCCAGATTGGTGAAGGGTACCGGACCACCTCCGGGAATCGCCAACAACATGCCACCAGCAATCAATGCCAGACGGATAGGCCACTGGAGCACCCGGTAAAGCGAAAGGTTGCCAATGCCCAGCAGATAACCCTGCATACCACCGGCAATCAACGCCACACCCACAATAGCTTGAGATAGCACCACCAGAATTTCATCCCAGGAACCCTGCAGTATCAGCGCCGGGTTCAACACGAACAGGAACGGAATGAAGTAAATCACGCTGCCCAGTTTCATGGCCTTGAAGCCGGTCTCCATTGGCCGAGCACCCGCCACGGAAGCCGCGGCAAAGGCACCCAATGCCACCGGCGGCGTAATGAAACTTAGCATGCCCCAATACAGGATGAACAGGTGAACCGCCAGCGGGTCCATACCGCCACCGTTGATCAAAGCCGGAGCCAGGGCCACTGCGAGGAAGATATAGGCCGCCGTGACAGTCATGCCGATACCAAGGATGAAACTGGTCGCTGCCCCCATAAACAACAGCACCAGAGTATTGCCACCAGCGAGGAAAATCAGATCATTGGCGATAGTGCCGGACATACCGGTAACCGACAGCGCCCCCACCAGCAAACCGACGCCCGCCAGAATGGCAATCAACTCCGCGAACAACTTACCGGCGCTGGAGAAAAAGCCTTTCACATCCTTCCAGCCCCAGCGCTGGTATGGCAGCACCTGATTGATCACCAGCAGCAAGGCAGTGGCATAGAAAGGCGCAATCGCCTCCCGCCGCAGGAAGAACAGCAGCCAGATCAGCAGCACGAAGACAAAAATGAAGTACCAGCCTTCTTTTAATGTCTGGCGCAGGGAAGGCAGCTCATTCGCTGGCAAGCCTTTGAGTTCGTGGCGCGCAGCATAGGCGTCAATCTGGATAAACAGACCCATAAAGTACAGGAACGAAGGAACCACTGCCGCCAGCGCAATCGTACCGTAAGGAATATTCAGAAAGCTCGCCATGATAAACGCCGTCGCCCCCATGACCGGCGGCATCAGCACGCCACCCGTAGACGCACAGGCTTCAACACCGGCGGCGTATGACCGCCCAAACCCCACCCGCCGCATGGCCGGGATAGACAGTACACCGGTAGTGAGCACGTTGGTAATCACGCTGCCGCTCATGGACCCCATCAGGCCGCTGGAGAATACCGCAACTTTAGCGGGGCCACCCCGGACATGACCGAGCAGGGCAAACGCCAGATTGATAAAGAACTTGCCACCGCCGGTTTGTTGCAACGCAACACCGAACAGCAAAAAACCGATTACCAGATTAGCGAACGCCTGCAGCGGAATGCCCATGACGCTTTCACGGCTCATGGCATGGTAAATGGCAGTCTGGGAAGGTGAGGAGGGAAAGCCCTGAATCGGCCCCGGCACGACACCGGCGAAAATCGGATACACGCCAGCAACCGCGACAATGATACCGATCGGCCAGCCACCAGCCCGCCGCGCTGCTTCGAGGATCACGCCCCATAGAAGGAAACTCATTACAATGGCGTAGTCCGGCGCGGCGTACTCCCAGCCGCTGTCCAGAATCTGTTCCGCGTTAAACACGAAAAATCCGCAAACCGAGACCGCAAACAGGAACAGCACCACGTCGTACCAGGGCACCTTTGTGCGCGAAGCTTTGCCAAAGGCTGGCCAAAGCACGAAAACCAGCGGCAGCATCAACGCTACCACGGTATAGAAGAACTGGCTTTCCACCGACGTCACAATGGTGAACAGCCCAAGGTTAAACAGGTAATCGATAGCGAGCAAGGTCAGCGCCAGGGTCGCAACCCGGGGTACCCAGAGCCAGAACCCTTCCAACTGGCGGATACCGGATATTTCTCCCGAATTAACGGGTTGTTCCTGAGGCAGGCTCATGTGATCGGAGGCTCCGGTGCGATGATGATGAAAAACGGAAACGGCCAGCGTATCACTGCCATCCCGGCAACGATACGCTGGCGCAGCGGGTCAGCTCTTAACGGAAAACCGGCTTCATTCCTTCTGCTTCAAGTGCTTTGGCCCGGGCTTCCATCCAGCCGCTACGGAATGCGTCTCCGTCTTCCGGCGGGTTAGAGTCCATGAAGCTTTTCCAGGTGGTTTGCAGGAGTTCCTGACGTTTGACCAAACCATCCTGGTGCGCTTGCATGGCATCGGTCCAGTGTCCGATTTCCTTGTAATACTCGACGACCGCATCGTGGTAGGGAATCACCCACTGCATGTTCTGATTCTCTAGCGAGTAACCACCATTACCGGGGGCAGCGTCCTTGTACTTGTCATGATCCTCGATCAGCACCCGGATCAGGCTACCGGCGGTTTTATCGTCCAGGCCCTCATTGCCGACCAATATCGGGTACGGATAAGTGGCGCCGGTCCAGGGCCTGTCCTCGCCATAGTTCTCACCGGCGGCAGCAGTGACACTGTGGGGTTGAAAATACGGCGCTACTGTCTGAAGCCGCTGCCAGCCTTCTGTATCGGCGGGGTCCAACTCCGGCCACACGATGCCCCTTGGGCTGGCGGACAGTTGCTGCGCTGGCGGTGCTACGCTCATGGTAAATGCGGCGTCGGCCTGGTTGGCTACAATGCCTTCAAAGGAACGGCCGTAGCCCGGGAATTCAACCCGCTCAACGTCATCCCAGGTCAGGCCGCCAAAAGCCAGAAAGGCTTCGGTACCGATATTCAGGGCGTCATCCCCCCGGATGTAAGCCACCCGCTTGCCTTTCAGATCCGCTGGCGTTTTTACCTTGATATCACCAGCGACTGCGACACCCAGGCCAAAAGTGGCAGTGGAGGTGCGTATAAGGCGAATAGGCTGCGGGCCCCACTGGGGATCGGCGAACAGCAATACACCTTCCGAGCCGTAATAGCTGGCAATACCGCAGGCGCACAGTGGAACCCGACCCATCCGCAACGGTGTCATGCGGGATACGTCGTTTTCACCAGGCAGAATACGCACCGAGGTGCCGTATTCATTTTTCAGCAGATTACCGATAGATACCATCTGGGTGTAACCCGCGGAGCCGGTGCCGTAAGCCGTCATCGCAAGGGTATCGGGTAATTCGACATTCTCGGCACTGTGGGCGAACAGCGGTGCCGCACTTAGTATACCGACGAGCAGACTTTTGTTGATTTTATGCATCGTACTTTGTCCTGTGTGGTTACCCGGTCACGAGACTTGTCGCCAATAGTGACACGCAAGATAACGGCCGGATCAATACGTTTGATCAGAGCAAAATAAGTATAGCCAACCTGTGGCGTTGTCTCTTACAAATTTGCTCTTTTTGAAAAATAGCCCAGGGTATGTTTCCCCGAGTAAAATCGACACCACGCCGGAAATGCAGGCGCTGGATGACGCTACAAAAATGTAGACGAGTAATCTGGCTAACGCCACACCTACTCACCTTAAGTTCCGCACTGCGGTACAACATTTTTTTTTGTTCCGCAATGCAATACGTATTTTTGTATTCCGAATATAAAGAATGTCTGATCTCACAACAACCCCACAAAACTAAATTCTGCCAAATGGCGTATTAAAGAGTGGTTTACTTGAATTGCAGGGAATTGACAGAAAAGGATGGATCATTCATTCTTATCCTATTCTGCTATGCGGTATATGCTTTCGCTAGAACGAACCGAGAGGTTATCCAATGAATATTAACTATACGCCGGAGGAACTCGCCTTCCGGGATGAAGTCCGGGCTTTTCTGGACCAGGCACTGCCGGCAGACATTGCCGCCAAAGTGAAGGGTTTCCGTCACCTGACCAAAGAGGACCACCAACGCTGGCAGCAGATTCTCTGCAAACAGGGCTGGTACGCCACACACTGGCCGGAAGAGTACGGCGGTGTGAAATGGACACCGGTTCAAAAGCATATCTGGGATGAAGAGTCCTGCCATTACGGTGTGCCC
>JBBQMX010000143.1:0-5721 GCA_038329375.1 Pseudomonadales bacterium
TGAAGGCCGGAGTGTGCACGACGCCATTGTTGAAGGCGCCATCCTGCGTTTCCGGCCGGTTCTGATGACCACCATTTCCACCATCTTTGGCGCGGTGCCGCTGGTTATTGCAACCGGTGCCGGGGCGGAAAGCCGGGCCGCGATCGGCGTGGTGGTGCTCGGCGGGCTGATGTTCGCCACGACCCTGACGTTGTTTATAATCCCGGTGTTGTACAACCTGCTGGCCCGGTTTGCGAAATCGGCCAATTCGGTTGCTGTGGAGTTGGAGCAGCAAACTCGTGCGGAAGGCAGCCGGGGCAGCCTGGCTGGAGGGATGCAGTCAAAGCGTGAGGATTAGCACAATAGACGTATCGGCTTTGCCGTAAAAACCGGTTGCCCCCATACTCACTTTATCACATCGTTGCGCTGAACCATGGAGCCGCTTTGAGGGATACAAACTGATATGGCCGACCACAGCCAGTTCCGGCTTTTTTCGGAACGACGTTTCCTGCCGTTTTTCCTGACCCAGTTTTCGGGTGCATTCAACGATAATCTGTTCAAGAACGCCCTGCTTCTGCTGGTCACCTACAGCGCCGGCGGCTTGATGGGTTTGCCCATAGATATCGTGGTCAACTTTGCGGCGTTTCTGTTCATTTTGCAGTTTTTCCTGTTCTCGGGTATCGCTGGCCAGGTCGCAGACAAATACGAAAAATCCCTGGTGATTCGTCGGGTCAAACTGCTGGAAATAGGCATTATGCTGGCCGCTGCCACCGGTTTATGGTTTGGTTGGTATGAATTGCTGCTGTTGCTGCTGTTCCTGATGGGGGCACAATCCACCTTCTTCGGACCGGTCAAGTACGCCATATTGCCCCAGGTCCTTAAAGATGACGAGCTGGTAGGCGGTAATGCACTGGTGGGCATGGGGACCTTCGTTGCTATTCTGCTCGGAACCATTGCGGCGGGTCTGATCATGGGCTTTGAGTCGGCGGCGAAAATTGCCGCGGTCGGTGTTCTGCTGATGGCGATCATTGGTTATCTGGTGGCACGTCAGGTGCCGGTGACCGAGGCCGGTTCGGCCACCTTGAACATCCGCTTGCAACCGTTGCGCGAAACCTGGCGGTTAATTGCGCTGGCCCGTGAAAGGCACGTGGTACTGCTGAGTATCATGGCGATTTCCTGGTTCTGGTTTCTTGGAGCCGCCTACCTTACCCAGTTTCCGAACTTTGCCAAAACCAATCTGATGGGTGATGAAACGGTCGTCACCTTGTTGTTGTCGGTTTTTACCATCGGCATTGCGGTGGGCTCGATGTTGTGCGAGCGGCTGTCAGGCCACCGGATTGAGTTGGGCATTGTGCCCATCGGTTCGCTCGGCCTGAGTCTGTTTGGTATTGACCTTTACTTCAGTATGCCGGAACAGCCGGTACCTTCGGATTGGTGGCTGATGCTGACGGACTCCGGTTATCGTCGCATCATGATTGACCTGCTAGGTATCGGCATTTCGGGTGGTCTGTTCATCGTGCCGTTGTATGCCTTTGTCCAGCATGAGACCCCGAAGGATAAACGCGCCCGCATTATCGCAGCGCTTAACGTCATGAATGCCCTCTTCATGGTGGTGAGTGCCCTGATGGGCATCGTCATGCTGGGAGTTCTCGGTTTGAGCATTCCCGAGTTTTTCCTGGTGTTGTCGATTATGAACCTGGTGGTGGCCGGATTTGTCTATCAACAGATGCCGGAGTTCGCTCTGCGGTTTGTCATATGGCTGTTGTCTCATACGGTTTACCGAGTGCGCAGTCACGGTCTCGAGCACATTCCCGAAGATGGTTCCGTGTTACTGGTCTGTAATCACGTCTCTTACATGGATGCGCTGGTGATTGGCGGTGCTGTGCGTCGACCAGTGCGCTTTGTTATGGACCACCGGATATTCCGGACACCGGCTCTGGGGGCGTTTTTCCGGTTGGCAAAAACCATTCCTATTGCCCCTCGCAGCGAGGCTCCCGAAATTCACCAAACCGCGTTTGACCGCATCGAGGACGAACTTCGGGAAGGCAATGTTGTGTGTATCTTCCCGGAAGGGCGACTGACTCGTGACGGTGAAGTGGGAGAGTTCCGCCCCGGGATTGAGCGCATTGTCGAGCGTTATCAGGTGCCGGTTGTACCGATGGCGTTACAGGGGCTTTGGGGTAGCTTTTTCAGCAATGCCGGGGGGCCTGCCATGAAGCATTGGCCAACACGATTCTGGTCCCGGATCCATTTGCTGGTCCAGGAGCCTGTCACGGCTGATGATGTGCGCGCAGCTGACCTGGAAGCGCGAGTCAGGCTGATGCATAAGCAAACCCAAGCCTGACAAACTGTGGATAAAGTACTGAACAACCTCAGGATAAGCTGAGGATTAATTTAACAATAAGTAATAAAAACAATAAATTAAAAGGATATTAAGGCGTTTAAAAGGGTTCGTTAAATGTGGATAACTTTCTTGAATCATTTGTGAAGTGATCCTCCCAAGCACATGATTAATCGACAATGTTTATCATTAATCCCAGTCAGGAGTAGACAGGGTTGTAGCCGTAGGTCGCCAAGGAAGCTGATGTGGTTAAAATTTGCACATTCTAACTGCAATTAAAGCGTTGACGCGTTACAATCTGCCGCCTGATTTTCCGGTCTTTTTTGAGGTGACGTGTGGATTTTCCGAGCGGTTTCGATGTGATAGTGATTGGTGGCGGTCATGCTGGTACCGAGGCCGCCCTGGCGGCGGCCCGCATGGGTTCGCGGACGCTGTTGCTGACCCATAACATTGAAACCCTGGGGCAGATGTCCTGTAACCCGGCCATCGGCGGTATTGGCAAGAGTCATCTAGTGAAGGAAATTGATGCCCTGGGCGGCGCTATGGCTCGCGCTACTGATCTCGCCGGTATCCAGTTTCGCACCCTTAATTCCCGCAAAGGCCCGGCTGTCCGCGCCACCCGCGCTCAGGCTGACCGGGTGCTCTACAAGGCTGCAATACGTAGCGTGCTGGAAAACGAGCCCAACCTGACACTGTTCCAACAGGCGGCGGACGATCTGATCGTCGAGGGCGAAACCGTCACCGGTGTCGTCACCCAAACCGGTATTCGATTCAATGCCAGCACGGTGGTTCTCACCACCGGCACCTTCCTGGGCGGCGTTATCCACATTGGCATGCAAAACCACGCGGGCGGACGTGCGGGCGATGCGCCGGCCAATGCGTTGGCCAAACGATTACGGGAATTACCGTTCAATGTCGGTCGTCTGAAAACCGGCACTCCGCCGCGCATCGATGCCCGCAGCGTGGATTTTTCAGTCATGCAGCAACAATGGGGTGATGACCCCACGCCAGTAATGTCGTTCATGGGCTCCCGTAGTGAGCATCCGGAGCAGGTGTGCTGCTACATTACCCGTACTACCGAGGAAACCCACGACATCATCCGGAGCGGTTTTGACCGTTCGCCGATGTTTGCCGGTAATATTGAAGGCATTGGTCCGCGCTACTGCCCTTCGATTGAAGATAAAGTGAATCGCTTTGCGGACAAGAATTCCCACCAGATTTTTGTCGAGCCGGAAGGGCTGACCACCAATGAGCTCTACCCCAACGGCATTTCTACCAGCTTGCCGTTTGATATCCAGCTGGCCGCTGTTCGCACTATTCCCGGTTTTGAGCAGGCTCATATTACCCGGCCGGGGTACGCCATTGAGTATGACTTCCTGAACCCACAAGACCTCCGCCACACCTTGGAAACCAAATTTATCCAGGGTTTGTACTTTGCCGGGCAAATCAACGGCACCACCGGTTACGAAGAGGCCGGCGCCCAAGGACTGCTGGCGGGTATCAACGCCGCCCTGAAGGCACAGGAAAAAGACGCCTGGTATCCACGTCGCGATGAAGCCTACCTGGGTGTACTGGTGGATGATCTGATCACCATGGGTACTTCCGAACCCTACCGGATGTTCACCAGCCGAGCGGAATACCGGCTGATCCTGCGGGAAGACAACGCCGACCTGCGGCTGACCGAAACCGGCTACCGCCTGGGTCTGGTCAATGAGCATCGTTGGGCCCGCTTCAACGAGAAGCGCGAAGCCATCGGCGACGAAAGGATCCGGCTCGACACCACGTTTGTGCACCCCGGCAGTGACCAGGGTGTGATTGCAGATCAGTATTTGCAGCGTCCGCTGACCCGAGAGCATTCACTGGCTGACCTGCTGCGGCGGCCTGAGATTGTCTATCGTCATGTCGCTGAAATCAGTGGCGAGCAGGCTGAGGATCCTATCGTGGCCGAGCAAGTGGAAATCGAGATCAAGTATGAGGGCTATATATCCCGTCAGACCGATGAGATTGACCGCCTGCGCCGCAATGAAAACACTGCCCTGCCAATCGATCTGGATTTTGATGTGATCGGCGGTCTTTCGAACGAGATCCGTCAAAAGCTCAAAACGGTAAGGCCGGAAACCATCGCCCAGGCCTCGCGCATTCAGGGTGTGACTCCGGCAGCGGTCTCCCAGTTGCTGGTGCACCTGAAAAAGCGCGACCTGCTACGCAAGCAATCCGCCTGATTGACCGCCATGACGGAGTCACTGTGGCAACGCCAGCTCACAGATGGTTTGCAGGAGCTTGGGCTGGCTCTGGATGCTGATCAGCAACAACGGTTGCTGGCGTTTCTTGCGCTGCTGACCAAATGGAACCAGGCCTATAACCTGACGGCGGTGCGTGAGCCCGCCGAGATGGTGTCGCGGCAGCTGCTCGACAGCCTGAGTATTCAGCCGTTTCTGACTACCGGGCATCTGCTGGATGTCGGCGCAGGTGGCGGGTTGCCCGGTATACCGTTGGCCATCGCCAACCCTGGTATCCATTTCACGCTACTGGACAGTAACAGCAAGAAGACCCGGTTCCTGACCCAGTGCATGTTGGAACTCAAACTGGATAACGTTCGGGTTGTTCACGGCCGTGCCGAAGCTTGTGATGATAGTATCCGCTACACTCAGATCAGCAGTCGCGCCTTTACCGCCGTTGAGAACATGGTTCACTGGTGTGGGCATCTGCTGGCCAATGACGGGGAGTTCCTTGCCATGAAAGGCCAGTTTCCGGATGATGAACTAGCAGGCTTACCAGATGGCTGGCAGCTCACATCCCATCATTCGCTGGTGGTGCCGGGCTGCACAGGCGAGCGCTACTTGCTCATCATTGATCGTATCCCCAGAACAGGAGCTTAGCCATGGCACGCGTCATTGCGGTCACCAACCAGAAAGGCGGTGTTGGCAAAACCACAACCTGCGTCAATTTGTGTGCTTCTCTGGCGGCGACCAAGCGACGGGTGCTGTTGGTGGATATGGACCCCCAGGGCAACGCCACCATGGGTAGCGGCGTCGACAAAAGCGGCCTGGCGTTGTCCGGCTACGACCTGTTGACCAAGCAGGCAACGGCAGCGGAGGTAATCCTCCCTGCTGAGGCCTCGGGCTTCGATATCTTGCCCTCCAATGGTGATTTGACCGCAGCGGAAGTGGTCCTGATGAACGAGATTGGCCGGGAGCACCGGTTGCGGCTTGCGCTTAATACCGTGCGCGACAACTATGATTACATTCTGATCGATTGCCCGCCATCACTCAGTCTGCTGACTGTTAATGCGTTGTCGGCCGCAGACACGGTGCTGATCCCGATGCAATGCGAGTACTATGCTCTGGAAGGTCTGGCTGCTCTGATGAATACTGTTGAGCAGATTCAGGAAACGGTAAACC
>JBBQMX010000144.1:0-5685 GCA_038329375.1 Pseudomonadales bacterium
CAAGCAGATTTCCGGCCTCATCCCGGGCCTCCCCGGTACTGTTGAATATTCGCTGCCCGCCAGCACGGCGTTCGCCCGTCACCCGAATGGTTCCACTGGAGCATTGCCCGGTGAATGTGGTGGTCAGGGACAGGGTAATCGCTTTGCGCATGCGCCCCGGGTAAGGACAATAGGTACCGGCGGTGGCCAGTACGATATCCAGCAGCGACGTCAGCACCCCGCCATGAATCACACCACCCAGGTTGATGTGTTTGGGTTGCAGTTCCAGCTCAATTACAGCGCGGTTTTCTTCCCAGGACACGTGCCGGTAACCCAGCAACTGATGAAACCCGCCGAGCGATTCAACATCCGTGATCGTGGTTTGGCTGTTTGGTTCGGTCATTACACTTTCATCCCCGGCAGGTTTAGTGATGCGGTATTGCCGCCGTCAACCGGCAGCGCCTGCCCCGTAATGTAGCTGGCCTCATCACTGGCGAGAAACAGAATAGCTGCTGCGATCTCTTCCGGCGCGCCATAGCGCCGCAATTCGCAGCGGGAACCCAACTTATGGGCTTTTTCATGAGTGCGGGCATAATTAAAAATGGGCTGGGTCATACCGGTTTCCACCAGGCCTGGGCAAACAGCGTTCACCCGTATGTTGTCACCGCCCAGGTCACAGGCTGCGGTCATGGTGAGATTGATCACCCCGGCCTTGGAGGCGCTGTACGCGTTGCCACCGGCACCGGAGCGGATACCCGCCACTGACGCGGTATTAACGATGGCACCCTGACGGCGGGCCTGCATATGAGGCGCAACATGTTTGATAAACAGCATGGGGCCGATCAGATTAACGTCCAGAATACGCTGCCACTCGCCCTCATCCTGCTCGGTAATAGGCGGATGATGACCGGCGATACCGGCGTTGTTGCAGAGCACATCAATACGATCAAAGGTTCTGATGGTGTCCAGTATCAGCTTTTTGACCTGTCCCTCGTCTGAGACATCCATCACACGGCTCATTACCCGGGAGTCTTCCGACAGCATACCCAAGGTTTTCGCCAGCCCGGCTTCCGACTGGTCTACCAGCACCATATTCGCACCCTCACGGGAGAGCCGTACCGCGGTGGCCTGACCAATGCCACTGCCAGCGCCGGTAACCAGAGCTACCCGATCGCTAAAACGCATCATGGAATGTTCCTTTCTTATAATTTGCGTGTTTCTGAGAACTTCATTTAATTTGTCATGCCTCTCGGTTTTGAGTCAATATATTCGGAAACTAATTTCACTAGTCAGAACACAACAATCATCAAAGGCTACGAAATGAAAGATTATGTGCGGAAGATGCCTGTTTACGCTCCGGTAGACAATACCGAAATACTCGACGCCATTGGCTGGAAGGTACAAGAGTATGCCCGCACCCAACCAGACAAAGTCGCACTCATAGACGGCGACCAGGAGATCACCTGGAATGCCTTCGTCGCCCGTGCCAACACCATTGCCAACCAATTGCGGGCCCAGGGCCTGACCACCGGTGACACCGTCGCCGGACTGTCGGAAAACAGCGCCGATTTTGTCGCCCTTTACCTCGGCACGCTTATCGCAGGTGGTTGTATGGTGCCGTTGTCCGGCATGGCCAGTGGCGAGTCGCTGGCCCTGATGGTCGATGACTGTGACGCCCGCTTCCTGTTTGTCTCCCATCGCAATGCCGGGCTTTACGACGATATTCGCAATCATCTCGACCACATTGCACCAGGCCAGCGCATCGGCCTGGACTATCGCCCCGATGACAGCGGCATCTGCCTGGACGACTGGCTACAGGGCGCCTCCGCAAAGCCGGACCCCGCGGAGGTCACTCTCGATGATGCCTTCAATATCATTTACAGCTCAGGCACGACTGGCACACCCAAGGGCATACTCCACGATTACCGGTTCCGGTCCCGGCAAATTCGCCGGATGACCAGTAACGGGCTGTACGGTGACGGCATCAACCTGGTTTCCACCCCGCTTTACTCCAACACCACATTGGTGTCGTTCCTGCCGACCCTCTTTAATGGTGGCACCTTGGTGCTGATGGCGAAATTCAACGCCCTGCATTTTCTGGAGCTGGCCCAGGCCCACAAAGTAACCCAGGCCATGCTGGTGCCGGTGCAGTATCAGCGCATTCTGGCAGAGCCGGAATTCGATCATTTTGACCTGTCTGCCTTCCGGCTCAAACTGTCCACCAGCGCGCCATTGCGCGCGGAGGTGATTCGTGAAGCGCTGGAACGCTGGCCGGGCAACCTGCTGGAAATCTATGGCCTGACCGAAGGCGGCATTTCCACCAGCCTTGATTGCGCCTTGTACCCGGACAAGTGGGATTCCGTTGGCAAGCCCACCGAGGGTTCCGAGGTGCGCATACTGGATGAGCAGGGCCTGGCCCTGCCCATCGGCAAAATTGGCGAAATTGCAGGCCGGGCCGGCGCCATGATGCGAGGCTATTGCAATCGTGATGAGCTGACCCGGGAAATGCTCTGGACCAGCCCCGAGGGCGAGGCGTTCTATAAAAGCGGCGATATGGGACGGCTCGACGAAGATGGCTTTCTTTATATTCTCGATCGCCGCAAAGACATGATTATTTCCGGTGGTTTCAACATCTACGCGGTCGACCTGGAGAAGGTACTGCTGGAACATCCCGATGTCAGCGATGCCGCCGTGATCGGCATCCCCAGTGACCACTGGGGTGAAACGCCGCTGGGCCTGCTGGTGAAAATACCCGGCTCCAGCGCTTCGGCAGCCGATATTCTGGAATGGGCCAACCTCCGTCTCGGCAAGGCCCAACGGCTGTCAGCCATTGAATTCCGGGAGGATCTGCCCCGGAACACTATTGGCAAGGTATTGAAGCGGGAGTTGCGGGCCGCCTACCTGAAACAGTAGACATCTACTAAGCTATTGCTAAAGGGCAATCATGTGGTAGATTCAGAAAATCATAATTCGCCTTGCAGTCTACAGTTCCGCAGTGCGGAACAAAAAGAAAAACTGACAACTACACAGCAGACACAACAACAAGAGGTAACACTATGAAAATACTTACTCACTATCGCAAAAAACTGGCCATTTATGCCTCCGCCATTACACTCGGTGTTTCAGCCGCTCTGGCTGCCAGTCCCGCTGCCGCACAAGATACCTTTACCTGGAAAGTGCAGTCCCACTGGCCAGGCTCCAGCAGTTCTTATGAGGATAGCCTTGTACGCCTGAAGACTGTGCTTGAAGAGCGTACCGATGGCCGCCTGCAGCTCAAGCTTTACGAATCCGGCGCCCTGTTCAAGCCCCAGGAGACGTTTAACGCCGTCAGTCGCGGCATTCTCGAGATGGGTACCATCTCCCCGTCCTACGCCCAGGATAAAATCAGCCTTGCCGGCATTGCATCAGGTTTACCGTTTGCTTTCCGGAATGTCTGGGAAGCCGCCTATTTCCACCAGAGCCTCGGGTTCGAGCAGATGCTGCGAGACGAAGCCGCAGAACACGGTGTTTACTGGGCTACCGACAAGGTCTATCCGACCGAAATGGTAGTCAAGAAGCCCATCAATAGCTGGGAGGACTTTACTCGCCTGAAAATTCGCTCCTCCGGCACACTGCAGAAGTTCCTGACCGAAGCCGGTGCGGCTGCATCCTACATCCCCGGCGGTGAACTCTATACCGCGCTGGATTCAGGTGTTGTGGACGGTGCTCACTGGGGCGCAGCCCAGGGCGCTTCCAGCATGGGGCTCTATGAAGTAGCCAAGTACCATGTGCAGCCAGGCCTGAACATTGCGGGTACCGACGTCATCATCGTCAGTCAGAAGGCTCTGGATAAACTGCCGGAAGACATGCAGCAGATCGTCAAGCAGGCTCTGGAAGAGCAGTTCTGGGTGCGCACTAACGAATACCTGTATAAAGAACGCATTACCCTGGCCAAGGCGATTGCCGAAGACGGCGTTCAGATAAACACCTTGCCCGATGACGTCCAGGACCGCCTGGTAAAGACCGCCCAAGGCATGTGGGACGAAGAAGGCAAGCGCAGCGACAATGCCCAGAAAGCCCTGGACATGCTGAAGAGCTACCTGACAGATCTCGGGTACCTTTAAGCCCGCAAACCAATACGCCGGGTACGCCTCAATAGAGGCTGCCCGGTTTTTTGTCTGTCGCAGTTTTGCTAACCGGAGGTTACCATGCGTGCGCTCACCGCATTCATGAACGGCGTCACCCGCCTGAATGGCTTTGTCGGGCGATGGGTCGCCTGGCTTGTCGCTGTCATGTTTGTGCTTTTGTTGCTGGAAGTCGGCTTCCGATATTTATTGAATTCCCCCACCGTGTGGACCAACGAACTCACCCAGATGCTATTCGGTGTCTATGGGATTCTTTCTGGTGGTTACATCATGGCGCACCGGGGTCACGTTAACGTTGACCTGCTGTACTCCCACTTTGGCCGTCGCACACAGGCCGGGCTGGACATTGTGACCTCTATCGTATTCTTCATTTTCACCCTTGCGCTGCTGTATTTCGGCATTGATATGGCCCAGGAATCCATTGGCAATCTGGAAACCACTTACTCGGCCTGGAACCCGCCAATCTGGCCTATAAAAGCAGCCATACCTCTGGGTGCCGGCCTGCTGGTGCTGCAAGGCATCGTCAAACTGCTGCAGGACATCGCCATCGCGTTCAACCTGAGCTACTACAAGCCTGACGCCGGGCAGTCAGCGGGAGATCCGTTGTGAGTATCGAAATCCTGACATTATTGTTTTTCGGGTCGCTGCTGTTCTTTCTGATTCTCGGCTTACCGCTGGCGTTTGTGCTTGGCGGCGTGTCGGTGGTGTTTTTGTATTTCACCTGGGGTTTCGACTCCTTCTACATGGTGGCCTCCCAGATCTGGGGCACCATGGGCAGTTTTACGCTGGTGGCGATACCACTTTTCGTCTTTATGGCGATGATTCTGGAGCGAACAGGTGTGGCCAATGACCTCTACCGCATGATGTACATGTGGTGGGGTGGCGTCCGGGGCGGGCTGGCAATCGGCACCCTGTTTATCTGTGCGATCTTCGCCGCCATGTGCGGCATCAGCGGCGCGGCCGTAGTGGCCATGGGTACGATAGCCCTGCCTTCCATGCTGGAACGGGGTTACGACAAGAATATGGCGCTGGGGTGCATCAACACCGGTGGAGGCTGGGGCATTCTGATTCCGCCCAGTATACTGATGATCCTGTACGCCCTGATTACCGGCGTGTCGGTCGGCCAGATGTTCGCAGCCGGGGTGTTGCCGGGCATTCTGCTGATGGTTCTCACCATTACCTACATCATAATCCGCTGCTACTTCCAGCCCCATCTTGCCCCGGCGCTGCCGCCGGAGGAGCGCGCCTCGTGGCCGGAAAAATTCCAGGCCCTGCGGGCCGTTATCCTGCCGATCCTGATTGTGGTGATGGTGCTGGGCTCCATTATCGGCGGCATTACCACGCCAACCGAAGCCGCTGCCGTGGGTGTGCTGGGATCGTTGGTTTCCGCCCTGGTGTATCGCAAATTCAGCTGGGCTCTGATCAACGACGCGGCGATCCGCACTTTCAAGCTGACCGGTATGATCATGTGGATTCTGTTTGCGGCTCACGCATTCAGTGCCGCCTACCAGAGCATGGGTGCCCAGGAGCTGATCGAAGGCTTTGTGCAAATGATCCCCGGTGGCCCATGGGGCATCATAAT
>JBBQMX010000145.1:0-5673 GCA_038329375.1 Pseudomonadales bacterium
AGCATGCTCTATAGGATCGGCAGTAGCCATCACCAAATTTTCTTGCTTCCCCGGGTTTACTTGCTTCTCAAGGTTTACCTGTTTCCCGAGGCTTACGGTTTTTTCCGATGCGCGGAAATCGGCAAAGCTATGTTGCCAGGCTTTTTCACCAGGCCAGTTATACGACATCGTTCCACTCAACGGTTTGTAGACAGCGGTGTAAACCGTGCCGAACTGTTGCGGATAGTTGCCAGAGAGCAATGGCGCGGCTAAAAATGCTTTGCGTAGTTGCTGCTCATTCAATTTGCCGCTTGCCAGCAATTCATCCAGAAACTGTTTGCGTTCAAGCGTTTTCGAAAACGCTGCCTGCTGTGGCCAGGTTACCTGGGCCTGATGATTGGTAATACAACGTTCGCGGGTAACAATCGTGGGTTGATCAGGGGCCAACATCACGGTGGCAAAATCCCCCTGCTTGTCGACCAGGGTGACATTGTAGGCCATGTGCGAAGGTATCCGTTGCAGTACCTTTATAGCCTGCTTGACGTTCTCGCAGGTCTGCAGCACATAGCGCATTATGAATGGAATGCCGAAACCCTTCCCTACCTTGTTGCTGCCACCAAAGGTCAGCGAAGCCACAAGCCCTGACTTGTTCATACCATCGTTCAGCCCCCAGAGGCATTCATTGGTACCGATAATCTCTTGCCCCAACCAATTCGATTGCGTCAGCAGGTTCTCGGACAAATCCGGACTAAGGTCATAATTACGTATCAGTACCGGATCTTCATCCAGCAACACCGCTTGCGAACAGCTCACCAGATAGGCCGGTGGCTGATACCCCGTCAAAAACTGGGCTGCGACAGGGCAATCATTACTTGCCTCCAGAAAACGTTCGTAGAGCGGCCGCATTTCCGGCATGACCGCCAGTAGCTGTCGATTCCCCTCTTTGAGTGCAGCCGGATTAATGTCATTAAGCTTTTTCTGACCATACCAGGCTTTATAAGCCGGCCAATAGTCATTAAAAACAGCTTTCCATTGGGTATCGATGGTCTCGATTCTGCGTGCGCGGAAAGTAGTGGGTAGCATTGGTTTCTCCTGTTAATTGCGTTTTAGGTCGGTTGTCACTATGATCCATACTGTAAACAATTATAAGGAGCCTGTCAACACTATGGTCCATATTGATTTCAAAGACCCGTTACAGCTACGCGTAAAATCGACTGACATTCCTGGTCTATTCAGTTTGTGGCGCATCGAGAATACCGCCACGGTTTACCGTAAGGAGCGCGAGTACCAGAGCGGCGGTTTCGGCAATCCAGACAAACATCCCTACGTCTGGGCCGTGGCCTTACTGGTCGATGGCCGTTGGGCGCGCGTGCACAATACCCGTGACCAGGGTCGGGAATGGAGTAATTTGGGCCGGCTGGAAATATGGTTGCGTGAGCAGGGCATCTCGCGCTGGCAAGTTGTTAATGATCTGGAAGAAGTAGGCGTCAAAAGGGTGGGTCAGTCTTATTACAAGACACCAAAATAATCTTCAAATGTCGACGTCAGAAATGACCGGCAGCAGGTTTCGCCCGAAGCCAAAGACCATCACCCGCCCTGTTTCATCCTGACAGTGAATTGGAGCTTCAGCGTTATGAAAAGTTGGATTTATCTGGGCATTGCCATTGTTGCCGAAGTAGTTGCAACCACTGGACTGAAAGCCAGTGAAGGGTTTACCCGGCTCTGGCCCAGCCTGCTGGTCATCACAGGCTATGCTGTCGCATTCTACTTCCTGTCGATCACTCTGAAAGAGATTCCCGTCGGGCTGGCCTATGCTATCTGGGCGGGGCTGGGTATCGTGCTGGTCGCGCTTATCGGCTGGTGGGTTTATGGACAGACACTGGATGCCGCGAGCGTGATTGGTATGGCTTTGATCATCGCCGGTGTTTTGGTGATTAACGTGTTCTCCAAGGCGTCTATGCACTAGCGAAAAGCCCAGTAACTTACAGATATAAACTCTCATATCTCGCAGCGAAGGTTGTGACGACCCAGGAAGACCCCCAAATGTCATCGATGCTTATTTATTCTGTAATCGCAGCCGCAGGCCTGGCCCTGGCTTTCTTTTATCTGTTTTTTTATCGGGGCTGGCGCCGTAGTCAGGCGCTTGAGCACCCTTTTATGGAGCATTGGCGCGTGATTCTTGCCGCCCAGGTGCCGTTATACCGTCGGCTTCCACCGGAACTGAAGCATCAACTTGAGCAGCACGTGCAGCTGTTCATGACCGAAAAGAACTTCTATGGCTGCGACGGGTTTGAGGTCGACGACCGGGTTATGCTGACCATCGCAGGCCATGCCTGCCTGCTGATATTGGCCCGGTCCTATTCCGACTATGACGAAATCAATAGCATTCTGGTGTATCCCCACGTTTACCGGGTGCAGGAGCAGCATCAGGACGGCATGGTAGTGAGCCACAGTGATCAAATCCGAGCCGGGGAGGCGTCATCCCTCGGCCAGGTGGTACTGGCCTGGAGCCAGTGCGAGGAAAGCGCGATCAATCGGGACAGTCCTCATAACGTGATTCTGCATGAATTCGCCCATCAGCTCGACTATCTGGATGGCACGGCGGATGGCGCACCACCGCTCAGCGGCGAGCAGGCGAACCAGTGGCGAGAAACAATGACCCACGCCTATGAGCAGCTAAGGCAGTCATTGCGCCACCATGCAGAAAGCTGGCTGGACCCCTATGGAGCAACCGCACCGGCGGAGTTCTTTGCCGTGCTCACGGAAACCTTTTTCCAGCAGCCACAGCATCTGTTAGACCAGCAGCCAGAGGTCTACGAGGCATTGCGAGGATTTTATCGGATTGATCCAAAGATGTTCTGCGATGAACCGGATTATTGATGAGGAACAAAGTAAGCGGACAGGTCTTTCCAAAACCGTACGGAGCCATGGATGGCGGAGGACGAGCGTACAGGGAAGTATTTACAGCGTGTTTTGGAAAGACCTGTCCGCTTACTAACGCACGGATTAGTAATTAACTTCGCTTGTTGAACCAATTAACCCTCATGGGCTTTTAGGTTAGCAACACCAAAGGGGATATGAACCATCGGCACCTGCCCGCCCTCGGATTTCAGGTGGCTCTTCTGGTCATCGAAAAACATATGAGGTTTTAACACTTCCAGAATCCGGTGTTTGCCCATGCCGCCGAGAAAGAAGGTTTCGTTCGCGCTGACGCCCCAGTGTTCGAGGGTGGTGATAACCCGTTCGTGGGAGGGCGCATTTCTGGCGGTGATAATAGCCATGCGCAGGACGCGCTTATAGTGCTCATCCGCTGTTACCGCTTCATCCTCAAGCTGCTGCAGAAAGGCCAGTTTCTGGAAAAGGTCTGCCAGGGGCCCTGGTGAATGCGGGATGTGGGATTTTTCGGTTTCATGGCTATGAAAGGCGCCGAGCTGGCCTATGTTGAACACTTTCTCCGACGCATCGTCAGCGATAACGCCGTCAAAGTCGAAGGCAATCCGCAATTCGCCGTCGTCGAGATCATCCACCACCCTGGTCGGCAGCACGGTGCCAGCCGGGTAGCCAAAGTCTATTGCCTGTAAAACGTCTGATTCATTGGCTGAGAGAAACAGCGACGCGTTGAAGGCAGGAATATAGGGATACGGCGACTTCCCCTCCAGAAACGCCGCCCGCGAAATATCCAGCTGGTGATGGTGGATGGACCGGAACACGCGCTTTCCGGTAAGTGCCGAATTTCGTGACAGCAGCACCACTTCCACCGGGCGTTTTTCCGGAAAGCGGTTGTTGATGCTCAAAAACCGCCGCACAAACGGAAACGCGACGCCCTTGGCTAACGGATCATCCAGATGGGTTTCCTGAAACTCGCGGTAGGCAATGGGCCCCTCTTCCCGAAAGACCCGATCGGACTCGCTCAGGTCAAACAATGCACTGGAGGCTACGGCTATAACGAGTTTGAGCTCTATAGGGTAGGACATTGTCCGGGTTATGCCTCATCTGAGTCTGTTTTCGCTCCGGGAATCCGCCCGCTGGCGGGTGGTTCCGGGGATGCCCATATCGGATCCTGGCTCTGATTCTCATTCTGTTCCTGCTGGTCCCGGTCATGCTCCATAGCACTGCTCAGGGTTTCTTCGAGTTTCATGAACAACTCGCTGTAACGGGGGCTGAAACGGATACCTTCCTCGATCTCTTTCCAGGCCTCAAACAGCTCATCTTCATGGGCGGTTTCGCTTTCGATGAAGGCGGCCGACATCTGGCGGGCGCGCATCGGATGAACGCCCATCGCCGTGAGCGCGTGACTGCCCAGTTCCAGGGCGGAATGATAGGTCTCGCTGACAATGTCATCTGCACCGGCCTCAAGCAACTGGTAACCATGGCCCCGATCAAACGCCCGTGCCAACACCCAGACTCCGGGATGCACATGCTTTACATGCTGCACCATACGGGTTGCCCGGTCACGATCATCGATGGCCACCACCAGCACTCGCGCCTGCTCAATACCAGCGGTTTCGAGCAAGTCCGGGCGGCTGGCATCGCCGAAATAGCTTTTCATACCTATGCGAAGCATATTTTCTATCTGCTCCAGCTCAATATCCAACACCACGATAGGTATTTTGTTAGCCCTCAAAAGACGGCAGATGATCTGCCCAAAGCGGCCCGCCCCTGCCACTATCACCGGCGCCTGCTCGTCGATGGTGTCCGGCTCACGGCTATCGTCCGCCGCGCCCCGATAACGGGGCAACACCACCTGCTCGTAAAAGATGAATAGCGCAGGCGTCAGGAACATGGAAATTGCCACCACCAGCGAGAGAATCTGCAACAGCTCCAGACTGATCACCTGACTCTGCAGGCTGTAAGTCAGCAGTACAAAACCGAACTCACCGGCCTGCGCGAGGCTGAGCGTGAACAGCCAGCCATTACTGCGGTGAATACCAAACAGTAACGCCAGCAGCAAGAGAATGACGGCTTTGAGCACGATCACGGCCAGACTCAGAGACAACACCAGGCCCCATTCACTGGCCAACACTTCAAAGTTGATGCCGGCCCCTACCGTAATGAAAAACAACCCCAGTAAGAGCCCCTTAAAGGGCTCAATATTGGCCTCAAGCTCGTGACGGAACTCGCTGTTGGCCAGCACCACCCCGGCAAGGAACGCACCCAGCGCAGGAGACAGATTCACCAGGCTCATCAGCGCAGCTATGCCGATTACCAGCATCAAGGCGGTAGCGGTGAAGACTTCTCGCAAGCCCGAGCGCACCACGTAGCGAAACAGCGGCCGGCTCAGATAAGAGCCGCCGACAATGACTGCCCCTACGGCAGCCACCACCACCAGTGCATGCGCCCACCCAGGCAGCCCCGAAACCAGGCTTGCTCCACTCACCGAGGCCGCAACGCTCTCACCTGAGCCACTGCCCGCAATTGCCAATAGCGGAATCAGCGCCAGCATGGGGATGACTGCTATATCCTGAAACAGCAGTACGGAAAAGGCGCTGCGACCACCTTCTGTTTTTGCCAGGCCTTTTTCATTGAGGGTTTGTAAAACAATAGCGGTAGAGGACAGTGAGAATATCAGCCCCACCGCCAGGGCGGTTTGCCACGCCAGCCCAAGGAACCAGGCCAGAGCCATTCCAGCCAAGACCGTTAGCGCTACCTGCAAGCCACCCAGGCCCACAAGCCGAACCCGCATGGCCCACAAGG
>JBBQMX010000146.1:0-5673 GCA_038329375.1 Pseudomonadales bacterium
TCTTTGCTTGAGAGCATGATAACTGGCGTTTTCTTGAACGCTGAGTTGTTCTTGATCAGTGCGCAGGTTTGATAGCCATCAAGCCGTGGCATCATAATATCGACAAAAATGATGTTGGGCTGAGAATCGGCAATTTTTGCAAGAGCGTCAAAACCGTCGGTCGCAGTAATTACATCGCACCCGACTTTTTTGAGAAGGGTCTCAGCGGTGCGACGAATGGTTTTGCTATCGTCAATCACCATAATCTTCAGGTTCTCGAAGTTGTCATCCATTGTCCAACTGCCTTGCGCTCTGCGGTGTCATATTTGGAGATCGGTTTTTTACACACAATTTAAGGGTGTTCTATAAGCCTCGCTTATTTATAGAGTATCGATGGCTGGAGAAAAAGCATAACTTTGTGTCTAAATGTACTCATAGCCAAATCACCGTCCCCGGACAACGCTATTCGGGTGCATTCGGCGAGCGGGTGCAATACCATCTGGGCCAGAGCATAGCACTTATTATTTATGGCGCTCTGCTGACAGGTTCCTGTTTTTCCATTTATTTCAAGGGATGCTATGACAGTTCGACTCGGTGTGGTGATGGATCCGATTGCGGATATCCACTTCAAGAAAGACAGCTCACTGGCGATGCTTTTGGCGGCGCAACAGCGCGGCTGGGAAATCGAATACATGGAGCTGCCGGATCTCTACCTGCAGGGTGGCAGGGCCATGGCCCGGACCCGTGACCTGACCGTTCAGATGAATCCGGACAACTGGTACAGCTTTGGCGAGTCCCGGGATCGTGATCTCGGCGAGCTGGACGTCATCCTGATGCGTCAGGACCCGCCGGTAGACCGGGAGTTCCTGATGGCCACCTATATACTGGAGGCGGCAGAGTTGGCGGGTGCGCTCATCGTTAACCCGCCGGCTGCGCTGCGGGACTGTAACGAAAAGTTATTCGCCACCCAGTTTGAAGACTGCACGCCGCCGCTGATCGTCACCCGCTCCGCTGCCCGTCTGAAGGCATTTTATGCGGAACACGGGGATGTCATCATGAAGCCGGTTGACGGTATGGGCGGCCGCTCTATTTTCCGGGTGCGCGAAGGCGATGCCAACCTGGGGGTTATTATCGAAACGCTGACCCAGAATGGCGAGCACCAGGCCATGGCGCAAAAGTTCATCCCACAGATCAGTGAAGGCGATAAACGCATTCTGCTGATCGACGGCGTGCCGGTGCCTTATGCGCTCGCCAGGATTCCGTCCCATGGTGAAAATCGGGGTAATCTGGCCGCCGGTGGCCGCGGCGAAGGCCGCGAGCTGACAGCGCGGGACCGGGAAATCTGTGCCCGGGTGGCACCTGCTATAAACGCGAAGGGACTGATTTTCGTGGGCATTGATGTCATCGGTGATTACCTGACAGAAATCAACGTCACCAGCCCCACGTGTGTTCGAGAACTGGATGCGGCCTTCGGTATTGATATCGGAGGGATGTTGATGGACGCCATTGAGCGACGACTGGGGTAATATGTCTGGCATGAAAAAATCACAGTTGCCGGCGACGAGCCCCGGCATCAAAGCAGTAGTGAAAAACAGGCAGTGAGACACTAACCGGCATGGCGGCTCAGGTCAGCGATTTTGATCGCTTTTCGTTTACACTTTTTATAGCGCTGGCGTTGCACGCGGTGCTGGTGCTGGGTATTACCTTTGCCCAACCCGATCCGCCGAATTCTGCTGAAACTCTGGCAATTACCCTGTCCCAGTTTGATGATCAGGACGCCCCGGAAGATGCGGATTTCCTGGCTCAGACCAATCAGCAGGGCAGTGGCACCGAGGAAGAAAAACAGGAGCTGACCAGCCCCCTGCAGTCAAACTTCAGTGACAGCCAGGTCGCCGAGGCACAGCCGCAAGCGCCTTCCACCACCGAGCCGGCTGTGCGAACCGAACAGCCGGTAGTTGAAACCATCGCGCCCAGCGCACGTAAGACGCCAAAGGCAGATCCGTTTGATGAGCCACCGGAGGAGAAACTGCCGGTGGCTGAGAAAAAAAGCCTGATGGAGCGCAGCCTCGAGATTGCCAGTCTGGAAGCAAGGTTGGATGACCAACTGCGGACCTACGCCAAAAGGCCGAGAGTGTTGCGGGTCACGTCGGTGTCTACCCTGAGCTCCACCAATGCCTGGTATGTGCGAAACTGGATCAACAAGGTGGAGCGGGTAGGCAACATTAATTACCCGCCTGAAGCGCGCCAGGCCGGCATACATGGCACCGTCAGGATGCTGGTAGTATTAGGAAAGGATGGCACCATCAAAGAATTGCAGGTACTGGAATCGTCCGGAAGCAGCCTGCTGGATGACGCCGCTATCCGGATTGTGCGACTGGCGGCACCGTTCTCCTCTTTTCCGGAGGAGCTCAGCAAGGAGAGTGACGTGCTCGAAATTATCCGAACCTGGTCGTTCCAGCGAAAAGGTCTGAGCTCAGGATGAGTGCCTCCAGTGTGACTCCCCAGAGCCTCAGGGGCCATTTCCTCATTGCCACGCCGTATCTGGGCGACCCCCGGTTTCACGGTGCTGTCGTGTATCTGTGCGATCACTCCGACGACGGCGCGCTGGGGGTGATGGTCAACCGTCCGCTGGAGATTTCCCTGGGCGAGGTGCTGGAGCAGCTCGACATGGAAGGAGGGGAGCTGAACTGCCCGGTCTTCAGTGGCGGCCCGGTAGACCCTGAACGCGGCTTCGTGCTCCACGAGCCTGCGATGACATGGCAGGCAACCACGGCTATCAGCAACGATATTATGCTCACCACCTCCCGTGATGTGTTGGCTTCCATTGGCGAGGGCGAAGGCCCCCCGAGATACCGGGTAGCGTTGGGGTATTCCGGTTGGGGCGAAGGCCAGCTCGAATCCGAGTTGGCTGGCAATGCCTGGCTGACGTGCCCGGCCAACGCCGAACTGCTGTTTGGTTCGGACTGGGAAAATCTCTACAGCGCGGTGCTCCGGCAATTGGGCATAGATCTCAACCAGCTTAGTGACTCGATTGGCCATGCGTGAACCCGGCCAACGTCAGGTAATGGCATTCGATTTCGGCACCCGGCGTATCGGTGTTGCGTTCGGTCAGGAGCTGCTGGGCAAGGCTCGCCCCCTGACCATGTTACCCGCCAGAGATGGCATTCCCGACTGGCTGGTGATCGAAAAACTGATGGCTGAATGGCAGCCGGACCAGGTGGTCGTGGGTTTGCCGCTTAACATGGACGACACCGAAAACGACATGTGTGACCGGGCCAGAAAATTCGGCAAACGATTGCATGGCCGGTTTCATGTGCCGGTTGACATGGTGGATGAACGCCTGACGAGCTTTGAAGCCAAAGGTGAAGTGATGGCCGCCGGTGGCGAGCGGGATTTTGGCAAGCACGGGGTCGATGATCTGGCCGCCGTATTGATTCTTGAAACCTGGTTTCGACAGGTCGCAGACTGACCGTATGTTGCAATCGCATAAGGGGTGGGCAATTACATGACCGCATTACTCGATATGGACCCGTTACTGGACCAGCTTGAATCCGGGCTGCGTGAGCAACTGAAAGCGCGCGAGATCACCGACCCGGTTCTGGTCGGCATCCGCACCGGCGGCGTCTGGCTGGCGGAGGCGTTGAAAAAGCGCCTGGAGTTCGAAGGCCCCTACGGTGAGCTGGACATCTCATTCTACCGGGACGATTTCAGCCGCATCGGCCTCAACCCCCGGGTACTGCCGTCCCGCTTGCCGTTTGAAACCGAAGGCCGGGATATCATCCTGATTGATGACGTCATCATGAGTGGAAGAACCATTCGCGCCGCGATGAACGAACTCTTCGATTACGGTCGTCCGGCGAGTATCATACTGGCCACCCTGATTGACATGGGTGCCCGTGAGTTACCGATCCAGCCCGATGTGGTTGCCAGAAAACTGAGCCTGGCGCCTCACCAGCGCGTTAAACTGCGCGGCCCGGACCCATTGCACATAGAAGTACGGGACACAGACCACTAAGCTCCACAACTGAGAAGGCATACGGGCAATCATGACGGCATACGACCCTTCCGCACCCTCTCTGCAGCTGACACCGGATGGCCAGCTCAAACATTTCCTGACCCTGGACGGCCTTGACCGGGCCTTGCTGACCGACATTCTTGATACCGCCGATTCCTTTATCGAAGTGGGCGAACGCACCATCAAGAACGTGCCACTGCTGCGCGGACGCACGGTGGTTAACCTGTTTTTCGAATCCAGCACCCGCACCCGAAGCACCTTTGAGCTGGCCGCAAAACGGCTGTCAGCCGACGTGCTGAATCTGGACATCAACACCTCCGCCACCTCCAAGGGCGAATCCCTTTCTGACACGCTGCTGAACCTCGAGGCCATGGCCAGCGACATGTTCGTGGTGCGTCATTCCCAGAGCGGTGCTCCGCATTTCATCGCTGAAAGCGTCACCCCCGGCGTTTCGATCATCAATGCCGGCGACGGGCGCCATGCCCACCCGACCCAGGCCATGCTGGACATGCTGACGATTCGCCAGCACAAACATGAATTTGAGGGCCTCCGTGTGGCCATTGTAGGAGACATCCTG
Source organism: Pseudomonadales bacterium (assembly GCA_038329375.1). GTDB lineage: Bacteria > Pseudomonadota > Gammaproteobacteria > Pseudomonadales > Oleiphilaceae > Marinobacter. The sequence goes on from JBBQMX010000146.1 coordinate 4,572, forward strand.
CACTCCCGCGTTGCGCGGTCCCAGATTAGTGCACTCAATACCCTGGGTGTGAAGGAGGTTCGGGTAATCGCCCCCGCGACACTGCTACCCAGCGATGTCAAAAACCTGGGCTGTAACGTGGAATACGATATGACCCTGGGTCTTGAGGACATCGACGTCATCATTATGTTGCGGCTACAGCGGGAGCGTATGGAAGGCGCGTTGTTACCGAGTGAACGTGAGTTCTACCGGCTCTACGGACTCAGTACCGACAAATTGAAACTGGCCCGGGCGGACGCCATCGTGATGCACCCCGGCCCCATCAATCGTGGCGTGGAGATTGAATCCGCCGTCGCGGACGGGCCCCAGTCGGTAATTCTTAACCAGGTAACCAACGGCATTGCCATCCGCATGGCCGTTATGTCGATGGCCATGAGTGGGCAGGTTTCGGAGCGAGCCCGCGCGCAATCAGACGCACATTCTGAAGGGGTAAGATTGTGAGTATTGCTCAGCATCCGGTCATCAGAATTGCCAACGGCCACCGGCTGACAAACAACGGTCGGGATGAGAAATCCTGCAACCTGCTGATCCGGAACGGCCGTATAGAAGCTCTGGGCGAGCAAGCCGACCAGGCCAAAGCCGACCAGGTCATTGACGCTACCGGCTGCCTTGTAACCCCTGGCTTTACCGACCTCTGTTGCAACCTGCGTGAGCCCGGAGCCGGCCAGAAAGGCAACATTGCCAGCGAAACCCGGGCCGCAGCGAAGGGCGGCTATACTACGGTTTGCGCCGCACCGGATTCTTCCCCGGTCAATGATTCCAGTGCCGTCACTCATCTGATACGAGAGGTGGCCTCAACCCGGTCGCCGATCAACGTGCTTCCTCTTGGCGCGGCTACCCGGGGTCTGGAAGGCGAATTACTGAGCGATATGGTCGGGCTGTCTGCCGCCGGTTGTGTGGCCCTGAGCAACGGCATGGCGACCGTGCGCAATGCCCGTATCTTGCGCCGTGCCATGGCCTACGCCCAGACCTTCGGCTTCACCTTGATGCTGCAGCCGCGTAACCATGCCCTCGCGGCAGACGGCTTTGCTCACGATGGCGTAGTGACGACCCGTCTGGGCCT
>JBBQMX010000147.1:0-5657 GCA_038329375.1 Pseudomonadales bacterium
TGGCGAGCTGGATGATCTGGATGCGCGGCTGGACCAGGCCGCCGCCGTGCTGGCAGAAGCCGGTATGGGCACGCTGCCAAATACCGTGACCATCACATCGGAGGCTCCCGAAGCTCCGGCACCGTTACTTGAAGGCGTGAGTATTGCCATTGCCCGAGACGCCGCTTTCAGTTTTATCTACCGCGCCAACCTGGACCTGCTGCGTGCCATGGGTGCGGAACTATTGTTCTTCTCACCGCTGACAGACACGGCGTTGCCGCAGGCAGACGCGCTCTGGCTGCCGGGCGGTTATCCTGAACTTCATGGCACGACCCTGGCGGCCAATACCTTAATGTTGCAGGCGATCAAGGCCCACCATCAGGCGGGTAAACCGATGCTGGCAGAATGCGGTGGCCTGATGGCCTGTGCTGACGAGCTGGCAGACCGGAACGGTGGCATCCACACCTTGCTCGGCCTGATGCCCGGACGCGCCAGCATGGCAGATCGCCTGCAGGCGCTGGGCCTGCAAAGTCTGAACACCCGGGAAGGTGAGTTGCGGGGTCATACCTATCACCATTCCCGCCTGGAAACCCCATGGCAACCGATCGCCCGAACCCGCAAGATAGCAGGCACCGAGGCCGAGCCCGTGTTCTGTCATAATGGCCTGGTGGCGAGTTATTTCCATGGCTATTTCCCCTCTGCACCGGAGCTGGTGGCGGCGATTTTCCGCGGCCAGCCCTTTCATCCGTTAACCGAGAAGGAACCATCTGATGCGTGAACGTGCGAAAGACCCTGAACGCCATGCCCGCCGCATGGAAGCCAAGCAGAAAATCATGCAGCAGCGCATCGCCCGCGCCCAGAAAGAACAAGGCGTGCTGCTGGTGCTTACCGGCCCTGGCAAGGGCAAGAGCAGCTCCGGTTTCGGCATGGTAGCCCGCGCCCTGGGCCACGGCATGAAGGTTGGCATCATCCAGTTCATCAAGGGTGCGTTCAGTACCGGTGAAGAAGCTTTTTTCCGCAAGTTGCCAAATGTGGATTACCACGTTATGGGTCAGGGCTATACGTGGGACACCAAAGATCGAGAGCAGGATGTAAAGGCCGCCAACGCCGCCTGGGACATCGCCGCCGGTATGTTGAAAGACGACAGCTACGACCTGATTCTGCTGGATGAACTCAACATCGCTCTGAAATACGAATACATTGACCTGGACCGGGTACTCGACGATTTGCAGGGCCGCCCAGAGATGCAGCACGTGGTGGTGACCGGCCGCTCCGCACCCCAGGAGCTGGTAGACCTGGCGGATACGGTGACTGAAATGGGCGTAGTGAAGCACGCCTTCAAGGACCAGGGCATCAAGGCGCAGAAAGGCGTGGAACTCTAGTCCATGCCAACGCTGATGATTCAGGGCACCACGTCAGACGCTGGCAAGACCACCGTAGTCGCAGCATTATGCCGGTGGTTGTCCCGGCAGGGAGTGTCGGTGGCGCCTTTCAAACCGCAGAATATGGCTCTGAACAGTGCCGTAACGGTGGATGGTGGTGAGATCGGCCGTTCAACCGCACTGCAGGCCCTCGCGTGTGGCCTGGAACCCCACAGCGACATGAACCCCGTGCTGCTCAAACCTCAGAGTGACTGCGGCGCCCAGGTGATCCTGCGGGGCAAGGTCCACGGCAATATGGACGCACTGGATTATCACGCCTACAAAGCCGAGGCCATGACCTCCGTGATGGCCGCCTGGAAAGCGCTCAGCAATCGCTATGACGTCATCATCGCTGAAGGCGCGGGCAGCCCTGCGGAAATCAACCTGCGGGCCAACGATATTGCCAACATGGGCTTCGCCGAAGCGGCGGATTGCCCGGTGCTACTGGTCGGAGATATCGACAGGGGCGGAGTTTTTGCGCAGCTGGTGGGCACTCAGGAATTGCTCTCCGCCACTGAGCAGGCCCGAACACGGGGGTTTATTATCAACCGCTTCCGGGGCGACATTGCATTGCTGGAGCCGGGGCTGGACTGGTTGACCAAGCGCACCGGCAAACCGGTGGCTGGCGTACTGCCTTATCTCCCCGGCCTGGTGATTGATGCCGAAGACAGCGTGGGTATTACCGGCAGTAGCAAGGCGGGCGCCCTGAAGATTATCGTCCCGGTGTTCCCCCGCATCAGCAACCACAACGATTTTGATCCGCTGCGATTGCACCCGGGTGTGGACATACAATTTATCGGCCCGGACCAACCCATCCCGCCGGCGGATGTGATCCTGTTACCCGGCAGCAAAAGTACCCGACATGATCTGGCCTGGCTGCGCCAACAGGGTTGGACGCAAGCCATCCAGAAACATTTGCGCTACGGAGGTAAGGTGTTCGGCATTTGTGGTGGCTTTCAGATGCTGGGCGCATCGGTGCAAGACCCGAACGCACTGGAAGGCGAAGCCGGCACCACAGAAGGCCTGGGCCTGCTGGATATGACCACACGAATGGTCGCGGGCAAGCAACTCAGGGAAGTGACGGGCCGCCTTGTCTTTACGGCGATCCCAACACCGTTTACCGGTTATGAAATGCATAACGGTGTCACCACCGGCGCCGCTCTGACCAGGCCGATGGCCAGCCTCGATGGCAACCCCGATGGCGCCATCAGCAGCGATAATCAGATCATGGGCACGTATGTCCATGGCATCTTCGACCAGCCCGAGGCCTGCAATGCCCTGTTGCAATGGTGTGGGTTGCGCGCAGAAGGAGAGGGCGTCGGCCAGGCCGTGGATTACCAACGCCACCGGCAGCAACAACTCGACCGGCTGGCGGACATGGTGGAGGAACATCTCGATACCGAGTGGTTGTGTCATCTGCTACAGCTGCCCGCCAGAGGAACCAAAGCATGAGCGACAACAATCGTCCTTTCAGCGAGGAAGAGCTGAACGGTCTGTACCGTGCCATCTACGAGCGCCGTGATGTGCGCTCCCAGTTTCTGCCGGACGCTATCCCGGTGGATGTACTGGCCCGGCTCCTCAATGCTGCCCACCACGCGCCTTCGGTCGGCTTTATGCAGCCCTGGGATTTTCTGGTGATCGACAGCATTGGTGTGCGTGAATCCGTGCTTGCCATCTTCGAGCAGGAAAACCGTAAAGCCGCCGATAACTATCCCGGCGACAAAGGCGTTCACTATCGCACCCTGAAACTCCAGGGCATTCTCGAAAGCCCACTCAACCTCTGCATCACCTGCAACCGCAGCCGCGGCGGCACCCATGTGCTGGGCCGCAACTCCATCGTCGAAACCGACCTATTCAGCACCTGCCTGGCAGTACAGAACCTCTGGCTGGCCGCGAGGGCAGAAGGCATTGGCGTAGGCTGGGTCAGCATTCTGGATCAACAGGAGCTGGCAAGCACCCTTAACCTTCCTGCGGAAGTCTATCCGCTTGCCTACCTGTGCCTGGGTTATGTGAGTGAGTTTCTGGATCAGCCCGAACTTCAGGCCAAAGGCTGGCGCTCACGGTTGCCGTTGGAAGAACTGGTGCACGGTAATACCTGGGGCAGTCCGATCGAAAATTCAGAGCTTTTGGCGGCGGTCAAGTCGGAGGGAGCGCCTGCAAAGGCGCCAGATCCAACGGACTGCCAGGCTGAAGACCGTGCGGCATTGGGGTGTTTCTTCGCAAGAGCGAAGGGCAAGTAAACTTCGCCATTTATCGCCTTTGGTTTCGCGAATAAACAGGCAGCGTTCTGAAAAATCTACATCCTGTACGCGAAGTCGAACGGCTTCCATTACTCTCAGTCCGGAGCCATACATCAAACTGGCTGCGAGGTAATGAGCGCCCTCCATATGGGATAAAACACGCATAGATTCCTGGTGACTGAATGCAGTTGGAAGCCTTCGGGCTCAGGATGTCTTCGTAAACTGTAAAATGCCAAGCTCACGGCCAAGAAACTGGTGATATAGGAAAACAACATCATTCAAGGCAGTTTTTTGAGTATTGAACGCCACATTCCGCTCATTGGCAAGATAGCTTAGCTATTGATTAACCTCCGCAGAACCCATCGATTCAGGGTGCCGTTTACCATTGAAAAGGATGAACTCCCGCACCCAAAGGCAGTAAGTCTTTTCGGTTCGGTACGCTAAGTGTCGGGTGCGAATAAAAGCACGAAACCGGTCCATAAAGCGGACGGGGGTGGGCTGTAGGCGAGCTAGAATGTCATCCGTGTTTGCAAATCCTTTGCGAATACTGATTATTTGTACAGTATAAAAAAGCCTGCATGGGTCTGCAACAGTAAAAATGGCCATGGCGACCGTGATTTTTTGAGAATCATGAAGTATAGAATATTAATCCTATAAATCATGATATTGGCGCTTTTTCAAAAAATCGGGAGAGTGGTCGCCGCGACCGGGTTCAATCCGACAAAAGTGAGCAAAGGATAGCTCGAAGAGGCAGCGGCCTGTATCGCATGTTTATCGATGAGATAATTCCGCTTTCACAGTTCGCTCATCTCATTTACCCATCAGATACTTTCTTCCAGCCTGTAATAGGCAACCAAGGCTTTGATGTGGAAGTTTTTGATGGCACAGGAAAATTTATAGACAGAGTCGAAATTGCGAAACCCCATGATGGGTATGCTAAAGCTTGTGATAATCGACTGGTTGAAGAACGTGGATTTGGGAAAATTCGTGTTCTCGATTTAGGTGGCCAATTGGACGAGCCTGCGCCATGGATTGCGAGGACAGCTAACGATAAGTCTTTAAAAGACTATGGGGATTGTACGCTTGTGCTTGTAGCTGCCACGCTTCCACCGTTAGAACAGGAATTGCAGGATTTAGAAGTACGGGCACTTGAACTAGTTGGGAAACTGAATGGGATGGTATTCAAAGCAAAGCGGGCGTTCCTGGCTGTCCCTACGTTGGGGAAGTGCTATGCGATTGAGGGTTAACAATGTGGTCAACGGGACGCCAACTACGCTGCGCTCCGTTGGCGTCCATTACCACTGGCGTTAAGCATAGAAAAGTGAACCCCTCAGGTGATAGGTTATTATCATCGTTAAAAAAATGGGCCAGCTTTGACATTTCGCAAACAAACGTGATGTGAAACGTGAGATCTGACCCTCGAGTGTTCTTATTGAGATCGGTGGGGGTTAGCAGACTCTCTTGGGCGGGCTTTTCCGGGGCTCATGAGACACGCGGAGAGACCAATGATGCGATCATTTGTTTTATTTCTTCTGGCCTTCATGGCAACCATGAGTCATGCCGGTCAGTCTGGTGAGTATCTCTATTCACTGGAACAATTTACATTCGATAGTCAACGGCAGACCCTGGCCATGGAATATATGGACGTGACGTCTCGAATGGCCCTGTGTAAGGCTTCCAGGGCCGCAAGCAGCTCTTCAAACGGCATTAAGGTCAGGTCTTTCATGTCTCATATCTGGTGGCCGAGCAGGCGAATCATGCAATACCTGACCCCAGCGGGACCAGCACATAACAACACCAGGCATGGCGATGCCTTTTCCGTTGCAGCACACCCAGGCGAACGAGCTTCTATTCACCTGCGATCGCTATAACCTTCAGCATCGCTTGCGATCGTTTGAGGTTCTAGCTACATTCAGGGATTAGCCGGGCCATAAAACCCTGGCTGATTATTTTTCCTGCGCGACTTTCACCCGTATTTTGTTGGTGCCTACACGGGTCTCGTGCAGCTTTGCCTTGG
>JBBQMX010000148.1:0-5655 GCA_038329375.1 Pseudomonadales bacterium
CCGTCTGCAAGACCCCCGGGCCTTCCTCGAGTCCCTGCACCGGATTCTCACAGACAACGGCACCCTCGTTATCAGTTCACCCTACACGCTGCTTGAAGAGTACACCCCCAAATCTAACTGGATCGGTGGTTTTCAGCGTGACGGGGTGCCGGTGACTATCCTTGATGGTATGAAAGAAGTGCTGGCGCCCCATTTCGAGCTTGTTCAGGAGCCGGTAGACGTACCTTTCGTCATCCGGGAGACCCGGCGCAAGTTCCAGCATACGATAGCGGAGGTGAGTGCCTGGCGCCGGAAATAAGCCTGGTTGATGTCGTCGGGGGCAGAACGCTACCGGCGACAAGGGACGCCCTTCACTCAGTCTTTGCGGGTAAAAAGAGCCGTTTGGGTGGGCTCGCCATGGTCCGGATGGAAGGCACCGATGCCGCCGAAGACGACTTCGTAGTCGTTGCGTTGCGCAACACCCCTGGCCCAACGACGGAATTTTTCCCGGTCCCATTCAAACTTATGATCTTCTTCCCGGAATTCACCCGGCGCCAGATCGAACAGCGGGTTGTATTCGCGGTTTGGCGTAGTCATGTATAGCACTCTGGGTCGATACTGGCCGAAGACGGCGAGTTCGACGCTGGACAGTGCACTGGGGTGGACGTGTTCAATGGTTTCGACCATGGCCGCAGCATCAAACCCGGTAAGTTCCTTATTTTTCTCCGCATAGGAGCCGCGCACCAATCGAAGCCTTGGCTGCTCATCTACAAGGTGTTCAGACAGCATGGTTCTGGCCTGAGACAGTGACACGCCGGATTCTTCCAGCCCCACGATCTCGGAAAATTGTGGGTCACGCACCAGTCGGTAGAGCAGCGAGCCAGAGCCACAGCCCAGGTCAAGCACTCGTTTGGCGCCGGTGGCTTTGACTACCGAAAAAACACGGTCAAGCCGCTCTTCGTGCAGCGATGTCATCTGCGTCATCATAACGAGGCTCCTTAATATAGTTGATTACAACAGTTGAGCACCACTGGAGCTGCCAGCTTCAGGATGCGTCGTGTGCCGAGGCCTCAATCAGTTCACGCATCAGATTTGCCGACTGCTCAGGTACTTCAACCATGGGTACGTGGCCGACATTGTCTATAAGGACTACTGTTGAGCGGTGTATTTCGCGCTCGAAGACCTCGGCATTGCGGTAGTTGATCACCCGGTCCTCACGACCCCATACAACGAGCACCGGCGCCGTTATTTGCCCAAGGACATCACGGAAGTCGGGCTGGTATCCGGAATCCCTGATGTCGGCAAAAATGCGCTTGTTTATGGCCTGGTTGGCAATGGCTTTTTGCTCCATCACGCTGTATATCGGCCAGGGCACGAACGGCTTCTTCTCAAGTGCAAAATCGATGAGTTTCTCAAAATCACCAGCTTTCTCGACAATCAGCGGGTTTTCTTCCTGCTGCACCCTTGCCACCAGTTCGCTGTCGTATTCAGACACGCCGGCCGGGTCAAACAGGGTGGCTGACAGGACATCGTCGGGATAAGTCGCCGCATACAAAGCCGCTATCGCGCCGCCCATGGAATTACCAGTGATGTGGATATCGTCGAGCGCTAGCTCCTTGAGTATCCGGTTCAGGTAACCCACCTGGTCAGCGATGCTGTAGCCAATGTCGAGGGGCTTGGAGCTGTCGCCATGGCCGGGTAGGTCAATCGCGTAAACGTTATAGCTATCAGTCAGGTAGGCGGCCATTCGCAGCCAGTTATCCTTGTTTGCTCCAAAACCATGGATCATAACAACAGTGGGTGCGTTGGTGATCCGCTCATTAGCGAGATAGGCAATGGTGAAATCATCGACCTTTACGCTCCTTAATTCGAGCCCGGCCGAACGCCGTTCGTAACCGATGGCCGCCTCGTAGATTTCTCCTCGTGAGCAGGCTGTCAGCACCAGGGTCGAGAGCAGTAACAGCATCAGGGTTACACGGGGAGGCCTAGTAGTCATGGTATCCGGGTCGGCTTGAGAATGGGTGGTGGTTAGCATCAGGAGTCTGCGCGACAGAAGCTTTTGAAGCAATGCTTCTGATATAAGAGAAAAGCTGGGCTCTGGTTGCTGTTGTTTTCCAAGAGGCATGCAAGACGCGATTCATTTTCAGGTAAAGCCTGGAGTCGTACTGTTAGAGTGTCTCGAAGTATTCTGGCCGTCTATTGGCTCAAGCAACATACTTGTCCCAATATAGGTACGATTTGAACTCCATAGATCTATATGTAACTATATTGGTTCAAAATAGACTCATTAAACGACACGGTGGTTGCCATGGCCTCGAGAGAGAAAAAACTCGGCCAACAACTTGCAGAGCGAAGAAAGGCTCTTGGCTTTAAGACTCAGCACTCCCTTGCAGAGAAAACCGGGGTTCTCCGTAAGCGCATCAGCGAAATGGAGACTGGACGGTACACCGGCAGGATTACTGACCTTTATCGCGTTTTGGCCACGCTAGGAATGGAAATAGATTTCAGGGTGACCAGCAGACCGACACTGGATGATCTGGAGTCGTTATTTCCTTCCGAGGAGGATTAATTACTGAAAAGATAAAAAAACAGCGTGTCATCGCGGGAGGTGTGGAGGCCGGTACGTTGGCCAAAGCGGCCCAATTCAGCTTCCGCTACGCAAAAGCGGCTCAGGATAAAGATGCTGTCTCTCTGGTGATGCCTGTCAGCGAGCGTGATATGACTCGGAACACCTTGCATCCGGTGTTTGAAATGAACTTGCCGGAAGGCTACTTGCGTCAGCGCATTGTTGAGCGGTTTCGTAAGCATGCCAGGGTCGATGAAATGTTTTTTCTTGCCCTGCAGGGCGCATCGTCAATCGGTCGTTTGGGATTTGAATCGGTCGATATGGAACGGGATTCAGTGGAAGGAATCAATCTCAACGAACTGGTTTCAACGGTCGATCCGGAGATGTTTGAAAAACTGGTGGACCGGTACATCGGTCAGACAACCATTGCTGGCGTGCAGCCCAAGGTTCTCGTGCCGGAAAACATGGAGCCAAAGTCTGCCATTTATCTCCCTGAGCTGATCGTGAAAACCAGTGGTCCGGAGTTTCCGGATCTGGCGATCAATGAATACGTTTGCATGTCGATCACGCAACAAGCTGGCCTCACCGTACCAGAGTTCCACCTGTCTGAGGACAAACGCTTATTCATCATGCGCCGGTTTGATATTGCCAACGATGGACACCGACTGGGTATGGAAGATCTCTGTGTTCTGATGGGTATTCCTGCTGATGATAAGTATGATCGGAGCTACGAGCAGGTGGCCAGGGCAATAAAAATATTCTCGGAAGACCCCAACACCGATCTGGAAACGTTCTTTCGCTCTTTGTGCGTCTCCGTGCTGGTAGGGAACGGTGATGCACATCTGAAAAACTTCGCCATGCTGTATGACGATCCCAGCACAGGCAAGGGCTGGATGTCGCCCATGTATGACATCGTGAATACCACGGTTTATCAGGAAGGCGATACCCTTGCCTTGAAGCTTTCAGGGACCAAAGACTTTCCGAACCGGACAACGATGATCAGGTTTGGTCGAGAGCACTGCAACCTTACTGACAAAATGGCCCAGGCCACGATTGATCAATGCATTGAAGCTGTTGGCTGGGGTATTGAGCAATTTGCTGACTATACAGATCAAGTCGAATTTGAAGGCCGAACGCTTGGGGCCGAGCTGGAACATGGCGTTGGTCGTTTGATGAAACCTGAGGAAAAGCAAAAATTCTGGAAAGGTGAGGTACGCAAACCCAAGCGGGTGCGGTAATTGGGAGCTGGAGCTGAAACACCACCGGGCTCGGGATACCGCGCGCTCGTGTTCCGTCAGGCTCGGCAGTTCGGCGGTATGGGGGAGGGATCGGTGCCCCATAGATGCTTGTGGGCCCGCAGGGTTGCGGCATCCATCAGCAGTGAGCGGGTGTTGGGGAGCGCATCGCGAAGCTGGTTGAGAATCCGGAAGCCATGGCTGTCAATGATCAGCGCTCATATGATGGCATCTAATCACGGCTTCCTTGGCTATATGTTGATTACTAATCAAACATTCTGGACGGGACTGAATAAAGAGGAGCGGCGCTTCATTTCTTATGCCCTGAATATTGCTCTCCAATATGGCAATGCTGTTGCTGTGGCGAAAAGCTTGAACGACAAAACCGAGTTGAGAAGAATGAAGGGGATCGAATTCATCGAGCCTTCCCGGGCGCAGCTTGCCATTTGGCAGGATGTGATGAGACCGATTTGGCAGAAATAGGAGTCAGTAATCGGGAAGCCAATCGTTGACGCGGCACGTCAGGCATCTGGAAGCCAGCTTGCTGAGGGCTCCGCACTGGGGGATACAAGGGCCTCCCGATAAGATAAGACGGCAGCATCGTGACCGCCTGCGGTGGGGACAGCCTGTGGTTTCTCGTCAGTCTGATTCATGGGAGTCACCCCGGAACCTGGATGGCAGTGCGGAATCAATCATGGCAACAAACTGTGTCGGGGTGATGGCCGGTGAGTGACGATGTTGCAATAAAAACCGAAACGCGGATATTCCCTTGACCTGACAGGCCCGACCTTGGCATAAAGGGAGGGCCAACATAGCAGCCGCATGAATGGACAGGCCTCGTTCCCGGTCACGGTGTAGTCCTACTGGCATAGCACTCTCGTATTGCTAGAGCACGAATGAAATAGTGCGTGCTACAAGAAAGTGCGATTGCAACAAACGGAATGGACACGGGAGGCCGATATGGAATCAGCGAGTGAACGTCAACTGGACGTGACATTGCCCTTTCGCCGGGTACGGGAACGATCAGAGCACCTTTGTGCTCATCTGGAGCCCGATGACTGTAATTTGCAAGCGGTTGCCGAAACCAGCCCGCTAAAATGGCATCTCGCCCACACCACGTGGTTTTTTGAAACCTTTGTACTGAAGCCGTTCCTTAACGATTACACGCCGTTTCATCCCCGCTTCGAAAGCCTGTTCAATTCCTACTACAACGGTATCGGCGAACAGCACCCTCGGTCCCGGCGGCACCTACTGTCCCGTCCGACTCTTGATACGGTTTATGCTTATCGGCACAGTGTTGATCAGGCCATTGCGGCGCTACTGTCCAATCTCCCCGCTGCACACCGATCTACCATTGACCAACGTATCACCCTGGGTCTGAACCACGAGCAACAGCACCAGGAACTGATGCTGACGGATATCAAATACAATCTGCACTGCAACCCTCTGCTGCCTGTCTATCGCGAGGCAACGCTGGCTGCTGGCGAGTTTCAGCCTCTGGGCTTTGTCAGTTTTGACGGTGGCTTGGTGGAAATTGGCCACCCGCCTGATGAGGGCTTCGCCTACGACAACGAATCGCCACGCCATAAAACCTGGCTGGAGCCCTTTGCCTTTGCTGACCGCCTGATCACCAACGGTGAATTCCGGGCCTTTATGGCGGATGGCGGCTATCAGCGCCCGGAACTTTGGTTGGCGGATGGCTGGTCCGCGGGACAGGAGCAGCAGTGGCTACACCCGCTGTACTGGCTGGAGCGCGATGGCGACACCTTGATCTATACCTTGCACGGCACCACACCGTTGGATGAGCATTGGCCGGTCACTCATCTCAGTTTCTATGAAGCGGACGCTTTTGCGCGTTGGTTTGGCGCGCGGCTG
>JBBQMX010000149.1:0-5645 GCA_038329375.1 Pseudomonadales bacterium
CTGGCGAAGGGTTGGTCAAAAACGTAATCCATTTCTTCGGTGGTCAGGGGAATCGCCGGCGGGTTGAACCAGATATCCTGATCACCGTGCTTCTGCACCAGTGCCCGGGCGTTGCCGGGGTTGGTCTCCTGGTGCAGAACCCGGTTGGCGTGGGCATAGAGCACCGGATCATTGCGAACTTTTTCAAAGGACGGCATGCGGATAACGGTATTACCCCGGGTTACTTTCGAACTCGGCAGCAAGTCCACCACGACGGTTTCATCACTCTCCGTCTGAGGCCCTTCCGCCTGTTTGGACGAGCAACTTTCCAGCTCCTGCGTGTTGATGTAAGGGCTGAGGATCTTGTCGACCCGGCCCGGGCGGTCCACCCGGGTAGAGTCCAACTCGTAAAAACCTGCAATCACGTCCTTACGCACAAACGCGGTGCCGCGCACGTCGGTGATGGTTTCCACCGGGTGCCCTAGCGACAGGCGGTTAGCCACATCTGCAATGGCCCGCTCAGCATTGCCGTACAGCAGGATATCAGCACCGGAATCAATCAGGATCGACTTGCGAACTTTGTCCTGCCAATAGTCATAGTGGGCTATGCGCCGCAGCGAGGCTTCTATACCCCCCAGTACCACCGGCACATCACCGTAGGCTTCTTTACAACGATGGGTATAGATCAGGCTGGCCCGGTCCGGACGACTGCCACCCATGCCGCCAGGCGTATAGGCATCATCTGAGCGGACTTTGCGGTCGGCGGTGTAGCGGTTGATCATGGAGTCCATGTTGCCCGCGGCCACACCGAAAAACAGGTTGGGCTTACCGAGTTTCAGGAAATCATCCACCGAGTGCCAGTCCGGCTGGGCAATAATACCGACTCGAAAACCCTGGCCTTCCAGCAAACGACCGATCACCGCCATGCCAAAGGAAGGGTGATCCACGTAGGCATCACCGGTCACAATGATGATGTCACAGGTATCCCAGCCCAATTGGTCCATCTCATCCCTGTTCATCGGCAGGAACGGTGATGGCCCGAAACATTCGGCCCAGTATTTAGGGTAATCAAAAAGCGGCTTGGCAGACTGCATAGTAGTGACCGGGGCTCCTCGTCGCGTGCGACGGCAGAGTTAATGGGAGAGTATCTCGGTGTATCTCAAAAAGGTCGAGGAATATAGCACAATTTTTAACCAAAACCTATTTGTAACCAGTGTTAGTGCTGAAATGAATCCTTGGATACTCAATGCATACAGAGGAATCTGACCAATTACTTTACAGTTATCCATTACCAGACTTTAATGCCAGGGGTCATCGATACCCGGTCCTGACGTACCACTGTGACGCTGGCACACTCTTGCTACTACACGCTCCAAGATCATGACTATTGGGAAGTACACTATGAGACTGTTGTCCCTGTATACCAATCTCTCCATCGCCATAAAACTCTCGATCGGGTTCGCAGTGCTGATTTTGTTGTCCTTACTGATCGGTCTGGCTGGCTCTCAGGCGCTCAACAGCTACCACCAGCGTTCCAATATTGTAGCGACTACCAGCACCATCGAAACCGCCCTGCTTGATGCGCTCTCCAAGGAAAAAAGTTTCCTGCTGACCGGCGATCCTGCCTATCTTGAGAGCGCAAAGTCCCTGAGCAACACGGTGATTGAGGGCACACAAGCGCTCACCAGACAGTTGATGATCGACACGGACCTTACCCTGGTGGCCACAGTCAGCGACAACGCACTTCAGTATCTGAACCGGCTCGATGAGCTCGCCGCTCGGGTTGCGGCGCGGCAAACAGCGACCGGCGAGCTTGAAACCAGGGGTTGGGCACTGGAGGGCCGATTGGCGATTGAGGAGGACCTCTTTGCCGTTAACTCTCTGCTCCGGCAGATCCGCCGTGATGAACGCAACTTTCTGATCAATAACCAGAACAGCGTCGTTTTGACCATTGAGAACACCGCCAGTCGGGTCTTGAGGGTGATTGAATCCTCGTCACTCGACCCGGACATGAAGCAGTCCATCGTTGATCTGTTCCGAAGCTACCTGGACGCCTTCAAGTCCACAGTGTTGGCGGTTGAACAGGCCACTGAAACAGAGGAGGCACTGAACACCCTGGCGAATGCCGGTATTGAGGCCGCGACCAGCCTGAGGGAAATCCAGCTTGGCCGGATGGGCGAGGACCGCAGCGATGCCATGACGCTCATTATGGCAACCACCGCTATAGTTATCGTTCTTGGCATTCTGCTCGCCTGGCGCCTCACCCGGAGTATTTCTGTGCCCGTTCGGGAGGCGGTTTCCGTCGCCCAAAGGGTGGCAGCAGGCGACCTGCGAACGCAAGTCACAACCAACCGGCAGGACGAATTCGGGCAGCTGCTGAAAGCGCTTGGGCATATGACGACCAATCTGCAAGACCTGGTGGCGGGTATCAACAACGGCGCCAATAACATTGCGGCGGCAGCGGAGGAGCTTTCAACCGTAACTGAACAGAGCAGCCTCGGCGTCAACCAGCAACGGGATCAGACAGATCAGGTTGCAACAGCAATGAACGAAATGGTTGCCACTGTCAGCGAGGTAGCCCGCAGTGCGGAAAGCGCCTTTTCGGCCGCAGGTCAATCCAGCGAAAAAGCAAAAACCGGAGAACAAGCCGTCGAGGGTACGCTGTCATTTGTCAACCAACTGGCCGAAGAGGTGGAAACTGCCCGTACCCAAATCGGCGAACTGCAGGCAGAAACCCGCAACATTGGCTCAGTGCTGGATGTCATCAAATCCGTCGCCGAGCAAACCAACCTGCTGGCGCTGAATGCCGCGATAGAAGCCGCCCGCGCCGGTGAACAGGGCCGTGGTTTTGCCGTGGTGGCAGATGAAGTACGGTCGCTTGCCAAACGAACACAAACCTCTGCGGTCGAAATTGAAGAGCTGGTTACGCGTCTTGTGACCAGTGCGGCAGCTTCATTCACCACCATGGAGTCCAGCAGCCGGCTGGCCAGTCACACCCTTGACAGTGCCCGTGCTACCGGTGAAACCATTCTCGCCATCGCCGAATCTGTCGGGTCGATTCGAGACCTGAACAGTCAGATCGCGACAGCGGCGGAACAGCAAACATCAGTGGCGGACGATATCAATCGGAATATTACGCTGATCCGGGATATCAGCGACCAGTCAGCCGCCTCCGCCAGCCAGGTATCCGGCTCTGCCAATCAACTGGCACGGCTGGGCGAGGAGCTTCGGACCAGGGTTGAGCAGTTCAGCGTCTGATCATCAAGGGCCTGCCGCGCCGCCTCGACACCGTCCTTGTTATCTGGGATAGCGTGTGTATTGCATATAACCCCCTATGCTCTCACCAGCTCTTCCTTTAGCCAACCTAACCGTCCCGCCTCCACCAGTTGGCGCCTGATGCCAGGTACCGGGCGGATCATGAACAGGTCGCCGTTGCGGCGGTATGAGCGATTACTCCCCGGCATGACTGATCAAGACCCCGGGCCCGCCCTGCTCAAGTAGCGTCCGGACCTGGTCCGAAATAGCTGTTTTTGCCATTTCAGATGGGCAGATCAGCACGTAGGTTATATCCGCATCTGCCACCAAATCGGACTCGCCATAACGGAAAAATTCAAGGTGAAGCGAAAACGAGGTATTGCCTACCCGGCCCGGAATCAGCCGCGCTTCCAGCACATCGTCAAATTTAGCGGGCGCCTTCCAGTTCACTGTCAGGCTCACCACCTGGATATCCAGGTCCTGGTCCAGCATATTCTGGTAATCGCCGAACAGGGTCCGGATATACTCGTTGACGGTAATATCGACAAAATCCGCGTAGCGGGCGTTAAAAACCACGCCCTGGGCATCACATTCGCCATAGCGGACACGAAAACGGAAAGTGAACGGTTTAACCGGTGCTTCAGTCATCATTTGCTGACCTGTCAGAGAGTTGTCACCTTCAAGAGTAACCATCAGAGCCTGCAATAGACAAATCTCTTACCATCCCTCACGATACTCCCCCTTTTGAACTGACGATGCCTTTGCGCTCGTGCCCGGAGACGTTTCACAATGTCCGCACCGTTTGATTCTCCGCTATTCTGGTTGCTGGCCGTTTTGGGCGTGATCATCACCGGTATTTCCAAGTCGGGGTTTGCGGGTGGCGCCGGGGTGCTTGCGGTACCTTTAATGGCATTGGTGATTCCGCTTCCCATGGCAACGGTGATCATGCTGCCGGTGCTGCTGTTCATGGATGTTAAAACCATCCACATCTATCGCAAACACGCTTCCGTGGAAACGCTCAGGCGCATTGTGCCAGCGGCGCTGGTGGGCATCGTATTGGGTGGGTTGGTCATGGGAATGCTGTCCAATTCTGCGCTGGAACTGATCACCGGCGGTATTTCAATCCTGTTCGCCAGTTGGCAGCACGTTTCCGGGGCCATGCGTCGGTTTCAGCAGGCGGGGTGGTTCTGGGGAGCCGTTTCGGGGCTTACCAGTACCCTGATCCATGCCGGCGGGCCGCCCATCAATGTCTACTTTCTGGGCCGGGAACTGGCCAAGCTGCAATGGCTTGGCACGGCAGCCGTACTGTTCGGAATAATGAATCTGGTCAAGGTTGTGCCCTACAGCCTTAACGGCTTCTGGGAAGTGCGTCTGCTGTGGGTTTCCCTGGCGATGGTGCCTGCAGCCTGGGTCGGGGTGCAGCTGGGGCATACCATTCAAAAGCGCTTTGACGGCGAGACCTTTACCAAAATCTGCCGGGTGCTCTTGGTGGTGTCCGGTGCTGGTTTGGTAGTGAAAGGGCTGTTTTTCTGACGGTTCAATAAATCTCTCTCAGGTTTTCACCGAGTCTGCCGATAAGAATTTAACTATCGTGACCATTAAGAAATCTTTTGGCCATTGAATAACTCTCATCCTGATTACATACGGTGCTCATCATGTCAGTGAATAAGAAGTTCCTTCTGGCAGTCGCCATACTCATCGCACTGATCGCCGTTATTGGCTCGGGCCTCACCATCTATACGCAGAAAAATACCATCGTCGAGGCGGCCAGAGATCAAGCGGACGAAGCCAGCAACAGCGCTCTGCGCATTCTGACAGTCACCGATGAAATCATGATGGCACGGGTCCGAAGCAGCATGAAAATTCTTGTTGCGCGAGGGCTGCAGACCGGACAACCCAGCCTGGGTAGCCGGGTAGCGGTGGGAAGCAAGAATGTCCCGGACCTTTATCTAGGTAGCGAGGCGCAGGCGAATAACTATGAGCTGGTTGACGGGCTGACGGCAGACATGGGGGGCACAGCCACCTTGTTTGTGTTTGACGGCAGGGAGTATGTCCGGGTGTCGACCAACGTGCAAAAGGAAGGCAAGCGCGCAACCGGCACGGTGCTGAACCCGGAAGGCGGCGCTTTCAGGGCCATCAAATCGAACCAGGCGTTTTACGGCCAGGTAGATATTCTCGGCAGCCCCTATCTGACCGGTTATGCACCTATCAATAACACGGCAGGGGAAGTCATCGGTATCTGGTACGTAGGCTATTCGGCAGATATGTCGATCATAGCCGACAGCATCAGCACTGCCGCAGTCCTTGAAAATGGATTTACTGCCCTGGTGGACAACCTGGGTCGGATCCGTATGCATTCAGACAACCAATCTGCTGAAGCCATTGAGACGGCGCTAGCAAGCCAGGATGGC
>JBBQMX010000150.1:0-5626 GCA_038329375.1 Pseudomonadales bacterium
GCTCCCACACTTTGCTGTAGGCTTTTGCGGAGCGTGAGGGCCGGATTCTCAGAATGACACCATGAAGGATGAGCCACCAAAGCAGCCGCGGAACCTCGACAACTCTTGGGTCTGCAAGGAATTCGCCGAGATAGCGCCTCAGCGCGGGCGCAGTGGGGGCATCCGGAGTGCCCAGGTTGGTCACCAGAATGCCGAGCTTTTCGGCCTGGTTATGACGAAAGCCGTTCTCACCTTTGTATTGCATATCCTGATATCACCTAAGGTTTTTGGAAGTGGCTGTAATATTCATGGAACTCAAGCTCAAGCATTTACGAAGCGGATGCAGAGCGGGATGAGTCAATCCGGTTCAGAGGCTCTCTGGGTGTGCATCTCTCCCTCAGGCTCTGAATTGTCTATTGCGGCAATATGCAATTTACACCATGCCCGATAAGTACTCAGGAAGACTTCGCCAGTCAGGGCCTGAAGAAAGGTACTTTTGTCCAGCCTGTCCATCACCGGCCCCTTGACCTCGGACAGATGCAGCCGGATACCGGCATCGTTGAGCCGTCCGTTAATCGCCTCGAGGCTATCGAGTGCCGAGGCATCAATGTAGTTTACCGCCGGACACATCAGGACAAAGTCTGTCAGCTGTGGCTGCTCAAGAATTAACGTATAGATGCGGTCTTCAAGGTGCCGGGCATTAGCAAAATAAAGGCTTTCGTCCACTCGGAGAATCATCAGGTGGGGGTCGGTCTCGGTCTTGTAGCGATGAATGTTCCGAAAGTGCTCGCTACCGTAAATCCGTCCCACGAGCGCGCTGTGAGGTCGGCTGGTGCGCCAGAGGTAGAGAATCAGCGAGAGCGCAATGCCGGTCAGAATGCCTGCGGTTACCCCAATCAAAAGGGTAACGGCGAGTGTGCCCATTAGGGCGGCGCCATCATGCTTTGAGTACTTCCAGGTTTGTCGAATTGCCCTGAAATCTACCAGCGTGAGTACAGCAATAATGACGGTGGCCCCAAGAATGGCATGGGGCAGATAATAGAATAGTGAGGTGAAGAAAATCGTTACCAGACCGATACAGATCGCCGTCAGGGCACCAGCGGCGGGTGTGCGGGCTCCGGCGTCAAAATTGACAATAGATCGTGAAAAGCCACCGGCAACTGCAAATCCACCGGACAGGGCAGAGGCAATATTGGCAGCACCGAGCCCCAGTAACTCCTGATCGGGGCTGATTCTTTCCTTACGCCGCGCGGCGAGTTTGTGGGCCAGTGAAACTGACTCGACAAATGTCACAATGCTGATCAGAAATGCGGGTAACAACAGAGCCTGAAATAATGCGAGTGGTCCCCCGGGTATGCCCAGAGATGGCAAGCCTGAGGGCACACCACCGACCACTGAAAGCCCCTGTCCGTCCAGGTTTAGTAATGCCACCAGGCTGGTGGTGACGACCACCGCAATGATAGGGCCTGATCTCACAAGCATGCCCGAAATCCGCGCGTCGATACCCAGCCTGGACAGGCCGATGGCGAGGTAGTGTCGCACCACATAGAGGAAGACAAGAGCTGACAAACCAACCAGAAGGGTTTGCGCGTGAACAGATCCGCTGGCTAACCAGAAGGAACGCGCGAGTTCAATCAGGTTATCGCCCGACATGTCGATGCCGAAGATATGCCTCAGCTGGCTGGCAGCAATCAACAAGCCCGAGGCGGTGATGAAACCGGAAATCACCGGATGGCTGATAAAGTTCGACAAAAAGCCCAGTCTTAATAGCCCCATGACGAGCAGCATCAGGCCGGAAACCAGTGCCAGGGCGACTGAGGCGACAGCATAACCAGCGGTGCCTGCTTCGGCAATATCGCCCACGGCTGCCGCACTCATCAGGGAAATCAGCGCAACTGGCCCGACGGCCAGAGTGCTGCCGGTACCGAAAATGGCGTAGGCCATTGCAGGTAAGATGCTTGCGTAAAGGCCCGCCTCGGGCGGTAGGCCGGCTAACAGGGCGAAAGCCAGCGACTGGGGGATAACCAGGATGGTGACGATGATCGCCGCTGAGGCGTCACTCATCAGCAGTTTTCGGTTGTAATTACGCAACCAGCCAATAAAGGGAAAATAGCCCAGCAGTCGCAGGCCCACCAATCAGACGCCTTTGGCGGCTTGGTGAATCAGGCGTGGCCTGAGAGGGCTGAGATCGTAGCCCGCCTCACGGGCACGGTTAATCAGGGGGTCGGCAGGTATGTAGCGCGCATTGCTGAGTGCCCAGAGCGCGGTGCATCGCATGCCGGAACGGCAGAAGGCAAGGATCGGCTTATGAGCGGACTCGAGCATGGGGACAAAATCGTCCACATCGGAGTCGAGAATGTTGCCGGACTGGACGGGCAGGTACACCCAGTCAAGCCCATTTTCGCGGGCCGCCGTTTCCAGGTCGGCCATGGCAGGCTGGCCGATCTCTTCTCCGTCCGGACGGTTAGCCACCAAGGTTTTGAAGCCAAGCCTGGCAGCTTCTTCTACCTCTGCGACCTTCAGCTGTGCAGACACTGAAAGATTATCATCCAGTTTCTTGATGTTCATCGTAGTGCGTCTCCCGTAGCTTGAGTAAAAAAATCAAAACAGGTTCAGTGGAACCTTCAGGTATCGGTGCCCATTGTCTTCCGGTGGTGGCAAATGGCCAGCGCGCATGTTTACCTGCACCGACGGAATAATCAGTCTGGGCATCCCGAGGGTGGCATCTCGTTCGGTGCGCATTTTAACAAAATCGTCTTCAGTGATGCCCTCGTGAATGTGAATGTTATGTTTTCGCTGATCATCTATGGTGGTTTCATTCTGGAAATAGTCTCTGCCCGGAGCCTGGTAGTCATGGCAAAGGAAAACCCGGATGTCTGGTGGCAGCGCCATCAGTTTACGAATTGATTGATATAGAGTCCTGGCATCTCCGCCAGGAAAATCACAACGGGCGTTACCATAATCAGGCATGAAAAGGGTATCACCAACAAATGCAGCATCGCCAACTACATAGGACAAACAGGCCGGCGTATGCCCTGGCGTATGCATTACCCGACAGGACAGGTTGCCAATGAATAGCTCGCTGCCATCTTCGAACAGTGCATCAAATTGGCTGCCGTCTCGCTCAAATTCGGTGCCAGCGTTAAATACCTTACCAAAGATGTCCTGAACCAGTTTTATATTGGCGCCAATACCCGTATGGCCCCCCAGCTTTTCATGCAGGTACACTGCAGCTGAGAGGTGATCGGCGTGCACATGGGTTTCAAGAAGCCATTCAACTGACAGCTGCTCCCGCTGCACGAACTCGATAATGGTATCAGCTGATCGTGTACTGGTTTTGCCAGCCGCGTAATCAAAGTCCAGCACAGAATCGACTATAGCGCATGCCTGAGAGGACGGATCTTTAACCACATAGCTGTAGGTGTTGGTCTCTTGGTCGAAAAAGTGCGTAACGTTCGGCTTCATAATGAATAAACCTCAGGTCTGTTTTCGGGCGCGTTCGATCACATCAAAGAGTGCCATACCAGCAATCATAGCGACCACAAATGCGATTGCTTTGATTTCGCCAGCACCCAAGGCAACCAGTGCCGGGCCAGGACAGAAGCCAGCCAGTCCCCAACCAGCTCCGAAAGTCAGGCTGCCAACAACGAGGCGTTTGTCGATTTGACGGCTGGAAGGGAGTTTCATTTCCTTCCCCAGCATTGAGTACGAGCGCTTGCCTGCGATGGTGAAAGCCACAAACCCTATGGCTATCGCTCCTGCCATCACCAACCCGAGAGAGGGATCCCAGGCGCCAGCCAGATCGAGAAAGCTGAGTACTTTCTCCGGGTTAGCCATGCCAGACAGTAATAACCCCAAACCGAACACCACGCCCACAATGAACGAAACAAAGGTGTCTCTCATCATATCAACCTCCAATCCCATGTCGTACGAGGTAAACCGTAATAAAACCGGCTAACATAAAGGCGGCTGTCGCCACCATTGAGCGCGGTGACAGCCGTGATAGCCCGCAAACTCCATGGCCACTGGTGCAACCGGAGCCATACCGGGTGCCAATGCCGACCAGTAATCCCGCAACGAGGATGATTGGTAATCCGGCGTTGATTTCTATCGCCGGCAAACTGAACAGCGCCCAGGCAATCAGGGGTGTAACAAGCATGCCGGCGAGAAAGGCTATACGCCATGCCCGGTCAGGCCCGGGGGCAGTAAAAAGCCCGCCAAGAATGCCGCTGATTCCCGCTATTCGACCGTTCAGGAGAACAAAGCCTGCGGCCGCGAGTCCTATCAGGACGCCGCCGGACAGCGCGCTCCACGGTGTAAATGCTTGCCAGTCAACGGTGATCATTGAGGCTTACCTCCTTCAGGACAGAACAAATCGTAAAGCTGCTGCAGCATGACCAGCACTTTTGGTTCGGAAATCTGATAAAAGACACTCTTGCCGTCCTTGCGTGGCGCAATCAAACTTTCCCGGCGCAAAATACCAAGCTGCTGGGATAGCGAGGGCTGCGAGATGCCAGTTAAATAGGCGAGTTCGGTGACGCTTAACTCGCCCTGGCTAAGCTGGCAGAGCAGTAGCAGCCGATCCCTGTTAGCAATGGATCTTAGAAAGCTGCTGGCGTGGCCCGCTGCGTTTTGCATCTGTGAAATATTGATGGCCTGAGTGTTCATGCCTGACCTTGATTTATAAAATAATAATATATTTATAAGTATAACATTAGATGCCGGCAAGAGAATGCGTAAAAAGACTTAGGGAAGCGCTGATCAATTCTCTGGGGAGACAAAAAAGCCCGGCGCTGATGGCCGGGCAGAGGCGTGCGAGTAGTATCCGTGAAAGACTTCCAGACAAACTAACGTCAGCAGGGACATCAGTTACTGCAGTATTGACCAGATTTTAAACACTTCAAGTTTTTGCAGGCAGACTCTCAGTTCATTTTGGTATATTCATTCAGCGCTTATAGCGACATAAATATCTGGCCACTTTTCAATCATTTTTGATTTTGTAAACCACTGAAATCTGTCTTCGTCTGTAATATAATGTTGGCATTCGCAAGCGTTGTGCCAGCCGTTTGCCTGTTTTCATCTCAGAGGTGCAATTATGTCAGACCAGAACGACGACAAAAAATCCGACCACGATGATCAATTGAAAGGCAAGATCAAGGGATCCGCCCGTCAGATCTGGTTGGCCGGTCTTGGCGCCTACACTAAGGCAGAAGAAGACGCCGGGAAGTTTTTTGAACGCCTGGTCAACGAAGGCGAAGAGCTTGAAAACAAAACCCGCGGTGAGGTCGAAAAACGATTGAAATCAGTGGAAACCCGTGTGGAAGACGTTCGGGATAAAGCCACTGGCACCTGGGATAAACTAGAGCACCTTTTTGATCAGCGGGTATCCGGTGCATTGCGAAGACTCGGAATTCATCGCAGTGAAGAAATTGAAGCTCTGGAAGCAAGGATCGTGGCATTGGAGGCTGAGTTGAAAGCTCAGAAACCCGCGGCCCGGGAAAAAGCACCTACCAAAAAGGCGACCCGTAGCACAACTGCCAAACCGAAAACTGCCAAACCGAAAACTGACAATACGAAAACTGCTCAAAAGTAATCTTCGCTCAGCGCTTTCACCTGCTGACGTTCTTCTTGCCCAAGGAAGGGCGCC
>JBBQMX010000151.1:0-5623 GCA_038329375.1 Pseudomonadales bacterium
CCCGGGTATTCATCGACCGGGGCGTCACTACGCCAGCAGAGACCACCCAGACCCTGATTGCGCTGCGGCCGGAAAAAATCCTGATCAGCCATGACAAGCCCGCTGGCGAGTTCAACTGGAGCGCTGGTACCGTGCAGGACATCGCCTATCTGGGCGGAATCTCCACCTATTACGTGGAGCTCGCCAGTGGTAAGCGGGTGCAGGCCAGCATGGTGAACAGTGAACGGCATACCGAGCGCCCCACCTGGGGCGACAAGGTTTTTATCGCCTGGGACGCCGCCAGCCCCATTGTGCTCTGGAACTGACGCCATGAAGCCACAACCGAAATGATACCGGGGCCACTAAAAAGTCTGGCCAGGCGGGTTCTGGCCAGCCGCTCGACGGTCTTCGGTGTGCCGTTTATCTGGCTGTTGCTGTTCTTTCTGCTGCCGTTCGGGCTGGTACTGAAGATCAGTTTTTCTTCTGCGGTCATGGCAATACCGCCCTACGAGCCGGTGTTCAACTACATTGATGACACCTTCTCGGTGGTTCTCAACTTCGGCAATTATCTGTTCCTGATGTCCGACAGCCTGTATGTGGCGGCCTATTGGGGCTCGATCAAAATCGCTTTCATCGCCACCCTGTGCTGTCTGTTGATTGGCTACCCCATGGCCTACGCCACCGCCCGGGCGCCGGTGCAGCTACAGCTGGTACTACTGCTGCTGATCATGATGCCGTCCTGGACCTCGTTCCTGATCCGGGTGTATGCCTGGATGGGTATCCTCGGCAATCAGGGCCTGCTCAATAACCTTCTGCTCTGGCTCGGCCTGATCGACGCCCCGCTCAAGATGCTCAACACCAACTTTGCGGTCATTCTTGGCATTGTGTACGCCTACCTGCCGTTCATGATCCTGCCGATTTACGCCAACCTGGTTAAGCTCGACACCCGGCTGCTGGAGGCGGCCTCGGACCTGGGCTCACGCTCCCTGAACACCTTCTGGACCATCACGCTGCCGCTCTCCAAAGGCGGTATCATAGCGGGCGCCATGCTGGTCTTTATTCCGGCGGTGGGCGAGTTTGTGATTCCGGAACTGCTCGGCGGACCTGACACCTTGATGATCGGCAAGGTGCTCTGGGAAGAATTCTTCAACAACCGGGACTGGCCGGTGGCCTCGGCGCTGGCCATCGTGATGCTGGGGTTGCTGTTGATTCCGATTATTCTGTTCCACCGCTATCAGGCGCGGGAGCTGGAAAAAAATGGCTAGTCCGAACAGCGTCAGTTTCTCCAAAGTGGTGCTGGTGCTGGGGTTGCTGTTTCTCTACCTGCCGATGTTCGTGCTCGTTGTCTACTCGTTCAACGCTTCCCGATTGGTGTCGGTGTGGGCCGGGTTTTCCACCGAGTGGTACGGTGCCCTGCTGCAGGATCAGCAGCTGTTGTCGGCGGTATGGATGAGCCTGAGGATTGCCTTTTACTCCGCTTCCATGGCGCTGTGCATCGGCACCCTGGCGGCGTTCGTGATGACCCGGTTCCATCGTTTCCGGGGCCGGACCATGCTCTCCAGTATGATTACCGCGCCGTTGGTGATGCCGGAGGTGATTACCGGGCTGTCGTTGCTGCTGCTGTTCGTGCAGATGGCGCAATTGGTCGGCTGGCCCCAGGATCGCGGCATGGCAACCATCTGGATTGCCCATACCACCTTCTGCAGCGCTTATGTAGCTGTGGTAGTGTCGTCCCGGCTGCGGGAAGTGGACCGCGCCATTGAAGAAGCCGCCATGGATCTGGGCGCCACACCTTTGAAAACGTTTTTCATTATCACCATCCCGATGATTGCCCCGGCACTAGTATCGGGCTGGCTGTTGGCCTTTACCCTGTCTCTGGACGATCTGGTCATTGCCAGTTTCGTTTCCGGCCCCGGCGCTACGACCTTGCCAATGGTGGTGTTCTCGTCCGTGCGGCTAGGTGTCTCGCCCAAGATCAACGCTCTGGCCACCATCATCATCCTGACCGTATCCCTGGCGGCGTTTATCGCCTGGTATTTGGTGCGACGCAGCGAGAACAAACGGCGGCGACCGCTGGCCGAGCCCGGCACCCCGGTTTAAAACCAGATAAATTCATAACGAGCGGTTTCCGCTCATCTCCCGATCAACCCTGAGCGCTTTCCGCTCATTGTGATGTCTGCACCACCTCTAAGCCCATGCTCGACGCTAATCCAGAGCTGGCCCCGCATTTGCTTTGATTAGGGAGCCTCATTGAATCCCACAAACCGTCATCCGCTCTCCTCGAGAAGCGACGCGGTGAATCCGATGGTTGAGCCCTCCGCCAACCATTTTGCACAACAACAATCAAGGAGAACGCAATGGGACATACCAAAACTCAGGCAGGCTTGCGGCGTAAGCTGCTCAGCACTGCCACGTCTCTCGCACTGGTATCTGCCGGTGTTGTCGGCTTCAGCCACGCAGCGCATGCCCAAGAGACCTTCAAAGTTGGCCTGGTCACCTTTTTGTCCGGTGGCGCATCGGGGCCGTTTGGCGTGCCCGCCGCACAGGCTGCTGAAACCGTCATCAAGGCCATTAATGCCGGGGAGCTGCCGGCCCCTTATGACAGCGCCGGGATCAACGGTTTGCAGCTGGAATCGGTGGTGATCGACGAGGCCGGCGGCCCCACCAAACAGGTGGAAGAGTATCGCAACCTGGTCCAGCGCCAGAACGTCAACGCCGTCGTCGGCTATATCTCAAGCGGTGATTGCCTTGCGATCGGCCCGGTCGCAGAGGAAATGAAAACGTTTACCATTGCCTTCGACTGCGGCACACCGCGACTGTTTGACGAAGTGAATAACCCCACGTACCTGTTCCGCACCGGGCTTGACGCAGTCGCTGACAACGTTGGGGCCGCCCACTACCTTAATGACGCCAAATCTGGTGCCAAGCGGCTGGCTGGCATCCAGCAGAACTACGCCTGGGGGCAGGACTCCTGGCTCGACTTCACGCTGTCAATGGAGCAACTGATGCCGGATGTCGAGATCGTCGATAACCAGACCCCACAGATTTTCCAGGGCAGCTACGGCACCGAAATCTCGGCTCTGCAAACCAAACGTCCTGATATTATCCACTCCAGTATGTGGGGTGGCGATATGGAAGCCTTTGTGGCCCAGGCCAGTGTGCGCGGTTTGCTCGACCAGGCGACGGCCATTCTGACCACCGGTGAGTCCGGTATGAACCGCTTCAAGGATCAGGCTCCCAATGGCACCATTCTGGGTGGTCGTGGTCCGTTCGGCGCTTTCATGCCGGAGAACGACTTGAGCGAATGGTTCTCCAAAGCCTATGAAGCTGATCACGGCACACTGCCAAGCTACCCGGCCTCCAAGATGGCCCAGGCCCTGCTCGGTCTGAAATACGCGGCTGACAATTCCGGCGCCGAAGGCGTTCCCACCAGCGAGCAACTCGCAGCTGCTCTCAAGGGTGCATCCTTTGAGTCTGTCAGCGGTACCGTAGATATGGCTCTGGCTGGCGGCCACCAGGCCCTGCAGCCGATGCTTTACGGCGAGTACCACTACTCGGCTGACACCGGTCCGGAACTGCGAAATATCCGGTCCTACAAAGGTGCATGTGTATCTCCACCTGATGGCGAAAACGCCCAGGAATGGATCAAAGCAGGATTCCCGGGGGCCGACTGCAACTGATCCGTTGAACCGGTCCGGCAACCTTCGGGTTGCCGGTATTACCGATAACAGGAGTACACACAGATGTTGACCGTCTGGGCAATTCTTATTGACGGGCTTATCTACGCCTCGTGGCTGTTTCTGGTAGCCGCGGGGTTGACCGTCATATATGGCGTAATGCGAATTCTGAACATGGCCCATGGCAGCCTGTATGCTCTGGGGGCCTATGCAGCCGCCTCCGCCATTGGTTGGTATTACAACGGCGGCGGCGACCAGCTCTGGATTGCGCTTGCCATGATCGCAGCCTGCGCTATTGCGATCGGCGCATTGGCCGGGCTGATCATGGAGCGCGGTGTGCTAAGGCTGATGTACGGTCGGGACGAAGTTCTGATGCTGATCGTCACGTTTGCCATGCTGCTGATTCTTGAAGATGTCATGAAACTTATCTGGGGCACCACGCCCTACTTTGCCTATCAGCCTTATGCGGCGATGGGACGATTCAATATCGGTGTACTCACTGTCTCGGGCTATCAGCTGATGGTAGTCGGCGTGTCTGTTGCGGTGGGCCTGGCGCTCTGGTTCTGGCTCGAGCGCACCAGAATCGGCAAGATTTTGCGTTCCATCATTCATGACCGCGAAGTGTCCGAAGCCATGGGCGTCAACGTGCGGCGGATGTTCACCATCACCTTTATGATCGGCGCCGCGCTGGGGGCCATTGCCGGTGGTGTTACCGCGCCCATTATTTCCGTGGTTCCGGGGGTGGGCGTTGAAGTTATTGTCGTCGCCTTTGCGGTGGTGGTAACCGGCGGTTTGGGAAGCATCACCGGCGCCGCTGTTGGGGCACTTATTGTTGGCCTGGCGCGTGCGGTCTCGATTCACACCATGCCCGAGCTGGAATTGTTCATTGTCTATGCCGTGATGGCCGCGGTGCTTATCTTCCGGCCCCACGGACTGTTCGGCCAGGCCGTAGCGAGGAAAATCTGATGGGTCTGCAAAAATCAGAAATCATGTTGATCGTTGCGGCCCTCGCCATCGGGCTGCTGTCGTTTGTGATTCCGGACTGGCTGGTGTTCACCACCACCCTCGCCATAGCCAGTGCACTGGTCGTGCTGGGTGTTGTCATGCTGATGCGGGCCGGGCTGGTGTCCTTCGGCCAGGGTCTGTATTACTGCATTGGCGGTTATGCCGTGGGCATGGGTGGCCGTTTTCTTGGGGTCACCGACGCCTTGTTGCTGATTGGCATGGGGGTCGTCGTAACCGTCGCGCTGGCTATGTTGCTGGGGCTGTTGCTGACCCGCTACCGGGAAATCTTCTTCGCCATGCTCACACTCGCCTTCTCGATGATCCTCTACGGCATTCTGGTGAAAAGCCATAACCTCGGCAGCACCGACGGTTTTGGCGTTGGTAACTGGACCCTGTTGTGGTTCGACCCGGAAAGCGGCAAGGACAGCCAGACCATGCTATGGCTAGCAACGGCCGTCGGCCTTGCGGTGGCGCTGTTTCTCAACCGTTATTTCGGGTCCGCCATTGGTCTGGCCTGCGAAGCGATTCGCGAGAATGAGGTTCGGGTGGAATATATGGGCATGTCCCGGCGCCAGATTCTCTATATCAACTACGTCATCGCGGCCGCAATCGGCTCCATCGGCGGTTCACTGACATCGTTGGCCGCCGGCCACGTCGACCCGACCATGGCCTACTGGACGATCTCTGGTGAGTTTGTGTTTATCGCTTTGTTGGGCGGAACCGGTCATGTCGCGGCATCGTTCATCGCAGCGATGATTTTCATCATGGTCAGAACCTACGCAGTCGAGCTGTTCCCCAACTCCTGGCAGATGATTCTCGGCATCGTACTGCTATTAATCATCCTGTTCCTGCCGAAGGGTATCTGGAGCCTGTTCACCCGTAAACGGAGGGTCGCATCGTGACGGAGATTCTCAAGACGGAGGGCTTATCCAGATACTTTGGCGCGGTAGTCGCGGCGGAAG
>JBBQMX010000152.1:0-5622 GCA_038329375.1 Pseudomonadales bacterium
GCTGCATCTCGGTAACTTCTTCCGGCCGCTCATCGATCAGCAGCACCATGACGTGGCATTCGGGACTGTTGCGGGTGATTGACTGGGCGATGGTCTGCATCAGAACTGTCTTACCAGCCTTCGGTGGCGATACAATCAAACCACGCTGGCCCTTGCCGATCGGTGCAACCAGGTCCAATACTCGGGATGACAGGTCTTCGGTACTGCCGCTGCCTGCTTCCAGGGTGAGACGCTCATCAGGAAATAGCGGGGTCAGGTTCTCAAACAGAATCTTGTTGCGAGCATTGTCGGGTTTGTCGAAGTTAATCTCATTAACTTTCAACAACGCAAAATAACGCTCTCCATCTTTGGGCGGACGAATCTTGCCCGCCACCGTATCACCGGTCCGAAGATTGAAACGGCGGATCTGGCTTGGTGAGACGTAGATATCGTCCGGACCCGCCAGGTAAGACGCATCAGCGGAACGCAAAAAGCCGAAGCCGTCCTGGAGAATCTCCAGCACACCATCGCCATAGATGTCTTCGCCGCTTTTTGCATGCTTTTTCAGGATCGCGAAAATAACGTCCTGCTTGCGTGAACGGGCTAAGTTATCAAGGCCCATTTCCTGCGCTATTTCGAGCAGTTCGGGTACGGATTTCTGCTTAAGTTCAGTAAGATTCATAAGTTATTAGATATTCAGGAATGGAAGTAGACAGGGTTTGGGCAGACAGGGTCAAAGCCCTGGCCATGTTGTGTTAAAGGTGCATATTTCACTTTGAGACAGAAACTGCCGAGCGGGCGCCAAGCCAAGTTTCTCTTCAGATTACTGTGTCGATATCACTGATTCGCTGGCTTTTAACGTTTAACCGACACTCAGGATTTGCACATGGAGGCCTGCTTCAAACTCTTCAGCTTAACCAACCATTGAGAATTACTTCAGCGCAGATATTTGATCTTGAGGTCGCTAGCTGGAGAACAACAGCTCGCCTAACGAATGCTGATAGTTGTATAGGACTGGACGGATGTCAAGCCAAAAAATTCACAGAGCCTGTATTATAACAATAAATCAGCCCAATACCAGCCCTTCCCAAAACACGCCTACGGCAGGATACTAGGCAGACAACAACTTATTGAACCATCCCTGTAGAGCGAATCAAAGGCATGACCAGCAGAACCGACATAAAACCCCTGAATCTTGCGCTACTCACCGTGTCCGACAGCCGTGGACCCGATGAGGACACCTCTGGCCAGTACCTGGAAGATCAAATCCTTGCAGCCGGCCACTCGCTCTACGCAAGGCGGCTATTGCCGGACGATGTGTACATGATTCGGGCATTAATCTCGCGCTGGATCGCCGACCCGGCCATTCATGGCATTCTGATTACCGGGGGCACCGGTTTTAACGAGCGGGACAGCACGCCGGAAGCCGTGCGCCCGTTGCTCGACAAGATCATTGATGGCTTCGGGGAAGAATTCCGCCGGCTCTCCGTTCCTGCTATAGGGTCCTCTACGGTCCAATCCCGAGCTTTTGGCGGTCTGGCCAACCACACCGTAATCTTCTGCCTGCCGGGCTCTACGGGTGCTTGTCGCACCGGCTGGGAAGGCATTTTGCTGAGCCAGCTCGACAGCTCCCACGAACCCTGCAATTTCTGCGGCCTTACCCTACGTAAGCCAGAACGCCCAATTCAACGGCTGGACGAGCCGGTTGGCAACTCAGGTCAATTCTGATGGCGGGCGAACTAATTCCGCTTGAGCAGGCCCTGGAGCACGTATTGAGCAAGGCATTACCGCTGCATGAAACAGAGACCGTGCCGATTGCAGAAACTCTCGGCCGGGTATTAGCGTCTGACCTTACGGTGCCTGCCGATGTGCCGCCGGCTGATAAAAGCGCCGTTGACGGTTACGCCATTTGCTGTGCGGACCTGGCAAGTGACGCAACACTGGCTGTGTCAGCACGGATTACGGCCGGCCAGCAACCTGACTCTCTTGAACCTGGCACAGCAGTGCGGATTTTCACCGGCGCCAGCATCCCGCCGGGAGCTGACGCGGTGATAATGCAGGAAGACGTGGAAATTATCCCGGAGGGCATTCGCCCAACAACTGAGATCGCGCCGGCACAAAACATACGGCGCCAGGGGCAGGATCTAACAGCAGGAAGCCTGGCGTTAGCCCGGGGTGTCCGCATCAGACCCCAGGAAATGGGGCTGATCGCCTCGCTGGGGCTTGACCGGGTGCTGGCCTTTAGAAAATTACGGGTCGCGGTATTGACCACTGGCGACGAACTGGTAGAACCCGGACAGCCGCTACAACCCGGGCAAATCCACAACACCAACGCATCCACCTTACATGGAATGCTAGCCCAGATGAACTGCGACCTGGTGATGAGCGAAACAGTCAGAGATACCCGGGATGCGACCACGGATGCTCTGAAAAGAGCCGCAATAGCTGCAGATCTGATTGTTACCAGTGGTGGCGTTTCGGTGGGCGAAGAAGACCATATTCGGGCAGTACTGGAATCAAAAGGCGAACTGACACTTTGGCGACTGGCGATAAAACCCGGCAAACCTTTGGCTTTCGGGCAATTGGGCGGCACACCGCTGCTAGGATTACCCGGCAATCCCGCTGCCGTGCTGGTGGCTTTTCTGATGATCGGCGCACCCTATATTCGTCGCAGGCAGGGCGACCTCAGCTCACCGCCTCTTGGCCAACGGTTACCGGCGGCATTTTCGGTAGATACACCGTCAATACGGCAGGAATTCATGCGGGCCCGCAAACAAAGGATCAATGGGGAGGATGTAGTAGAAATATATCCGAACCAGAGCTCCGGGGTACTGAGCTCAGCCTGCTGGGCTAATGGCCTGGCGGTGATCCCGGCAAACAGCACGGTAAAACCGGGAGAGCCGATAACATTCTTCGGATTTCACGAGTTAACGGGGTAATACCGCCATGACTGCCAATAATATTACCGTCTCGGTTCGTTTTTTTGCCAGACTGCGCGAGGCTCTCGACGCCGACCAGCTAACGCTCGAGCTACCCGCCGGTGCTAATGCCGGACAGGCACTCGAAGCACTGGCTTCACGTGGCGGGAAATGGCGTCAACTGACCGACGGCACTGCCCTGGTGATCGCTGTAAATCAAGCGATAGCACGCCCCTCTACGCCATTGAATTCCAACGACGAAGTCGCTGTTTTCCCACCGGTCACAGGAGGCTGACATGATTTCTATTCAACCCGGGGACTTTGATGCAGCAGCCGAATACCAGGCCCTGCGGGACTCCGGAGCAGGAACCGGTGCTATCGTGACGTTTACCGGACTGGTAAGGGACAGCGGAGACAAACCTGACGTCAGAGGGCTATACCTGGAACACTATCCTGGCATGACCGAGACCGTCATCAAGGATTTGATTCAACAGGCGGGAGAGCGCTGGGACGTGCGAGAGGCACGGGTAATCCATCGGATTGGACACCTTGAGCTGAATGACCAGATTGTTTTCGTGGGGGTGGCCAGCGCCCACCGAAGCGACAGTTTCAGCGCCTGCCAGTTCCTCATGGATGCACTGAAAACCTCAGCACCGTTCTGGAAAAAAGAAATCATGGACAAAGGGGAACATTGGGTTGAACAGAAAGCCTCCGACCGCCAGCAAGCTAACGAGTGGATGGATCAGGGTTCAGACCGCGGGAGCTGAGCCGCCCTTGAACGAGTTCAGGGGCGGCTTTCTTACCGGCAGCATCCCGTTTCGGGACGCAGCCAATCAGAGGTTACTGTCCAGAAACGCAGCCAGCTGCGACTTGGAAAGTGCACCTACCTTGGTGGCATCTACATTGCCATTCTTGAACAGCATCAGCGTGGGAATACCACGGATGTTGAACTTCGGTGGTGTTTGCTCATTCTCATCAATATTGAGCTTGCAGACCTTGAGCTTGCCTTCGTATTCTTCAGCAATCTCTTCCAGCACAGGCGCAATCATCTTGCACGGGCCACACCATTCTGCCCAGTAATCAACCAGTACTGGTGTATCGGATTTCAGAACGTCCTGCTCAAAAGACGCATCACTCACGTTTACGATATTTCCACTCATTACATATTCCCAATTCTGGCAGTCGCCAAACCCGACAAGGCCTGACGCGCACTTGGATCTGTTTACCAGTGACGGGGCTTACGCCCGCCACCCTGAAAGCTTTCTTACCGATACGCGATACTTTACGCGAAGACTCCGTACTCTGTGAAGCAGTTCCGTCCGCCCCAGGGTCTCATCGTGCCTACGCTCAATCTACAAAACGACGTTGCTGACATTCCTGCAAATTTTCGCTTATAGTGACCGAGACTCCGATGAATGCCGGAATAAGCTACTCCATTGATGGCTTCCTTCGGTTTGGAACGGTCAGTCAGGACCTCCATGAACGCCTGAGTAACTATAAGGCCAGACAGAAGGAATTCAAGACACGTGACGGTCGCAACATCCGCCACCCCGCCCGAACTGCTTGCCGCCATCGACATGGGCTCAAACAGCTTCCACATGATGGTGGCGCGCCTGGTTCATGGCGAAATCCGGACACTCGAGAAAATGGGTGAAAAAGTCCAGCTCGGCGCGGGCCTGGATGCCAACAACAACTTGACAGAGGAGGCCCAGCAGCGCGGGCTGGAATGTCTGGGCCGCTTCGCACAAAGGCTTAGCGGCATGCCTCCGGAGGCGGTTCAAATTGTCGGTACGAATGCTCTCCGGGTAGCCCGCAATGCCAACCAGTTTATGGCCCGGGCCGAGCAGATACTCGGGTATCCGGTCGAGATAATCGCGGGCCGGGAAGAAGCCCGCCTGATATATCTGGGTGTTTCTCACACATTGTCGGATGACACCGGCCGCCGACTGGTCATTGATATCGGCGGCGGTAGTACCGAATTCATTATCGGTGAACGGTTTGAAGCCCAGGAGCTGGATAGCCTGCATATGGGTTGCGTCTCCTTCCGCAACACGTACTTCCCCGATGGTAAAATAAACCGCCGACAAATGGACCGCGCCGTTACCCACGGAGCCCAGGAGTTGCTGAATATCCGGCACCGCTTCCGCGCGCTTGGCTGGCAAAGCGCGGTCGGATCCTCCGGCTCCATTAAAGCGATTTCCAGTGCGTTATCAGCGCTCAAGCTGACCGATGGCGACATCACACTCAAAGCCATGAGAGAACTGCGCCAGCGCTTGATCGACATGGGTTCCGTCCAGCGTCTCAGCGAACTGGGCATACGGACGGATCGTCAGAGCATCTTCCCGGCCGGCTTTGCGATCTTGCTCGCCGCGTTTGAATCTTTGGGTATCGATAAGCTCACCTATGCCGATGGCGCTTTGCGGGAAGGCCTGCTGTACGACATTGTCGGCCGCATCCAGCATGAAGATGTACGGGACCGTACAATCCAGGCACTTCAGGAGCGTTACCACGTCGACCAGAACCACGCTCGAGCGGTGGAGGAAACCGCTCTGGCCGCTTACGAACAAGTAGCCGACGCCTGGAAAATCCGTACTCCGGCTGACGAGGAAGTGCTGAGATGGGCCTGTCGTTTGCACGAAATTGGCCTGACCATCGCCCATAGCCAATATCACAAACACGGCGCCTACCTTTTGCGGTACTCGGATCTGGCGGGCTTCAGCCAGCA
>JBBQMX010000153.1:0-5610 GCA_038329375.1 Pseudomonadales bacterium
GTTGTAAGAGCGATACCAATATCAGTCCGCTTTTCATTATGTTGCATACCTCTCTTAGCGGCGTATTCAACAAGGCGATGGTTCTGAAGGTTGGTGCCAATGATTTCATGGCCAAGTTCAGTCCCGATGAGCTCGCTGAGCGCATAATGGAAATTCTTGATCAAGCCTGAGACAGGTTGGTCCCTCGAGCATCAAACACCAGAGATTCAATGAAATCAGATATCACACCCCAGGAATACGACGCCTTCAAGAATTTCCTGCAGGATGCGTGTGGCATTTTGCTCGGCGAAAACAAGCAGTATCTGGTTAAGAGCCGTCTGCGACGTATACTTGAAGACAACCAGATGACCAGCCTGGGTGCGTTGCTTGAGCATCTGAAGCGCCCAGGCCGGAGTCCGTTACGGGAAGTGGTTGTGGATGCCATGACCACCAACGAAACGCTCTGGTTTCGTGACAACCACCCCTTTCGTATTCTCAATGACAAGCTGCTGCCCGAACTTGCGGAACGCAGCCAGTCGCAGCCGATCAGGTTTTGGTCTGCCGCCTGCTCAACGGGCCAGGAGCCTTATTCCATCGCCATGGCAGTGGATGAATATCGGCGTCTGAAACCAGGCAAACTTAAAGCGGATATTAAAATCACCGCTACAGATATTTCCAAAAGCGTGCTGGATGTGGCCCGACGGGGCGAGTATGAAATGCTGGCAATTGGCCGCGGTTTGTCGCCAGAACGACAAAAGAATTTCTTTACCCAATCGATCAACGGTGGCTGGCAAATTCGACCCCAGCTTAAGACTATGGTGGAATTCAAGGAGCTCAACCTGCTTGAGCGTTACATGCTAGGGAAGTTTGATGTGGTTTTTTGCCGCAACGTCCTGATTTATTTTTCAGGTGAGCTTAAAAAAGACATTCTTACGCGCATTCACGCCACGCTCAACCCCGGTGGTTACCTCATTTTGGGCGCCTCAGAGTCTCTGAATGGCTTGCCGCATCTATATGAGATGGTTCAGTGCCACCCGGGCATTATTTACCGCAAAAAGTGATTCCTGAAATCTTATGCGGGTAGGTGGCCGGTTTTAACCCAGATAACGGTCTCCTGCTCCACAAACGGGTGATGCCGGCTCAGGTGTGGGCTCCTTATCCAGGTGCCAGCCGGATAACGGCCCTGTTCATCACAGAACTCGCCGGACAACACAAAGATCTCTTCACCACCAAAATGCCGGTGGGGCTGGAATTTTTCATGGGCTGGCCATTTAACCAGGGCAACATGCTCGTGTTCGAATTCGTGTAAAGGCATCACCTCCAGTCCACCATGGCCTGGCAACCACGCAGCCGTTCGAGTATCGATCTTCACTGTCGCTTTATCACGTTCATCAAACTGATGTAATTTCACCAGCAAAGTGCAGCCTTGTTCGCTGAAAGGGGCGTGGCCGCTGCCCGGCGGGCTACGCAAATAGGTGCCGGCGCCGTAATGGCCGGTTTCATCCGAAAAAACACCGTCCAGCACCAGTATTTCTTCACCCAGAGGATGCATATGGTGCTGAAAGTGAGCCCCGGGTTCATAACGCACAACGCTGGTGGCATGGCCCCGCTCAGCTTCCTCACGGGCAAGGGGTTTGCGTAGAACACCACCCGCAGGGCTGGGATTCCAATCCTGCTGGGAGGTGTTGATAACCACTTTACGAGTAAAGTCCATGTTCAGCATAAGAGCTCCGACAACAGAATTGGGAATCATTTTACGACGTCAGGGTTAGGCTGGACGCTTTGCCGGCACGTATCCTGAATTGATAATGAACATGCGTCTATACTCCGCGTTGCCATTCATACTCATTTTAAGGGTTAAATTGATGAAAGCTATACGGCTTCTGGTATCGGTTGCGATGGTGCTCTTTCTCTCCGCCTGTACCGGCCTACCTGAGGGGATTACCCCGGTAAAAACAGTGGATGTTAATCAATATGTCGGCACCTGGTATGAAATCGCTCGTCTCGATCATTCTTTTGAGCGTGGCCTCACGGATGTGTCCGCTGAATATCAGATCCAGGACGATGGCAGTCTGAAGGTCATTAACCGCGGTTATTCAGCAGAAGAGGGCGCCTGGGAAGAGGCGGAAGGTCGCGCTGTTTTTGTGGATGACGAGCGCAGCGGACATCTGAAAGTGTCCTTTTTCGGCCCTTTTTATGCCTCATACGTGATTTTTCGAATCGATAATGACGATTACGAATACGCCTACATCACCGGTTATGATCGGGATTATCTCTGGTTCCTGTCTCGCACGCCTACCGTAAGTAACGAAGCTCTGAATGTTTTCCGGGCTGTTGCCGAGGCCGAGGGCTTCAACCTGGATGAACTGATCATTGTTGATCAGAGCCGTAATACTCAATAAGTCCCGGCATCATCATAATAAGGATGTTCGAGCGAGTATGTTGTTACTGCTTGCGCCAGACCAGCAGGCAATTATTCGCAGGCATGGGTACGTCGTCTGTTAATGTCAGGCCGACCGCTGAGGCCAACTGATTCAGGTCGTCCATGTCGCGAATCCCCATGTGCTCGGCCTGGCTTCGCAAGTGGAGATCGAACTGCTGGTTGCTGTCACTGGTGTGACGCCCGCTGTACCGAAAAGGCCCATACAGGCAAAACGGCTGACTGATTTCCAAGCCCAATGCCACACCACTGAACATGGCTTCCACTTCCGGCCAGGCCATTATATGGGCGGTGTTGGCCGAAAAGACGCCATCAAATGCGGGTAATGGCCACGGGACGTTGCGGACATCCAAAGCAACGGGCGGCAGGACATTCGAGAGCTTCGCATCCTCAATGCGAGCCTGGCAGAGTTCTGTATTGCTCGGATGGTCACTGGGTTGCCACAGCAAGTGAGGCAGTGCGGCGGCAAAGTGGACCGTATGCTGGCCAGTACCGGCGCCAATCTCGAGAATGATAGCCGGTTGGGTAAAAACCGTTCGGATAACCTCAAGAATGGGCTGCCTGTTGTTTTCACAGGCTTGGGAGAAAGGTCTACGGTCGTACATACTATTGCTCTCCTGGTTGCCACAAGCCTGCTGACTGGCGAGCGGTTTCGGGGGCTGGAAACAGTGCTCAGATTGCTCAAATAACCCCGCTGGTTCGTAGCAAAAATACTCCTATCGTGATTGTCACGCTTGCCATCAGAGTTGTCAGCGCGACGATGTTGGCAGCCAAACGGTCATTGCCGCCCAGTGCCTTGACCATCACAAAACTGGCCGCCGCAGTAGGGCTGGCAAAGAACAGAAAGAGCAGCCCCAGCTCTTTTCCGCTGAAGCCTGCCAGCCATGCAGCAGCGATGCAAAGGCTAGGCAGTACCACCATCTTCATCATGCTGGCGCCGGTTGCTGTTTTGCTGTCGGTCCGGATGGCGGCAATCGACAGGGTGCCCCCGATACACAACAGAGCAAGCGGTAACGTCAGTGACGCAAAATAATCGCCGCTGATCATTACCCATCCGGGCAGCTGAATACCGGACCATGCGACCGGAATGGCAACAATAACCGAAATAATAAGAGGGTTGCGCACAATATCCCGAAGAATATTCCGCCAGCTAAGCTTTTGTCCGGGCTGGTATGCTGCCAGCACAACAACAGAAAGGACGTTGTACGAGATGATCACAACCCCAAGCAGAAGTCCCCCGGCAGAGAGGCCGAAATCACCATAGAGGTTGGTTGCCAGGGCAAGCCCGACGATACCGCAATTACCCCGGAATGCACCTTGCACATAAACTCCCCGGTCTGCGTAAGGAACCCGCCAGGTGGCCCAGGCCCAGCACAGCAAAAAGCTGCCAATGGTTGCTAACAGGAAAAAACCAAGTAGCCCGGGGTTGAGCGTGGTATCCAGATCAGCCTGAATGATACTCAGAAAAATCAGGGTGGGGAGAGTCGCCTTGAAAACCAGGGCCGAAGCAGTATTGATGAACGGCAGATCAATCAAGCCCAGGCGCCTGAGACCCAGCCCGATAAAGACCATCGCGAATACGGGGAGGGTGGTTTCAAGAGTGCTGAGAAAAACTTCGAACAGAGTCATCAGATGCCACGGTTGGTGAGATCCGGCTAACGTGTTAGCCAAGACTGTATAAAATACCACGGCCCAATAAAATCGGGAACTTGCGGGGGCAAACTTACCGAGATCCGGAGTTGTGACGCCCTCCCGCTACTCCGGACGCGCGTGGCGGCAGCGGCCACGCCACGCCAGCTATAATAGCAAAGGTCGTCATCAGGCCATCGTTGGCGCCGTAAACGAAGTAGGGTAGAAAAAGGACTGGACGTTGTGTACGTGGGTAGTCCTCTAATTAACTGCAGGATAATGGTAAACCTCACGTTTCGGGTGAGGTACTTTGGACAGAAAAAGGCGGACCGATCCTCCCGGCTCGGTCCGCCTTGGCGCTGAATTTCTTCCAGGCAATTTGCTGGTTAATCCACCGCGACAGGCTGGAGGGGAACATCGATCAATGATCTACCAGCTGAATCGGCTATACCCGGGATTGAACACGGCTCGTCCAGGCTATGTGCTCCAGGCACCCCGTCAAGCTGCTCCTCGAACGTTTGCAGCCGATCATGTCCTTCTTGCCCGACGGCGGGTATGGATACCAGCAACGTCTGACCGGTAACAGGATCATGCCCATGGGGCACGCACAGTTCCGGATGATCAAACTTTCCGGAATCATGGGCGACACGCCAATCGGTCAGGCCTGTTTCCATCATCTCAACCATCGAGGCCTCATCGGTAAGACCGCGATCAAAGATTCTCATGCCTGCGTCCAGGTTATTGAAATTGACGGCTGGGAAGTGACCTGCGGTCTTGTAGGTTTCCAGCACCTGACGCAGGTTTTTCTTGGCGCCATTGTGGAAATAGGGCCCGGTAAACTTCACGTTACGCAGACCGGGCGTTTTGAAGGCGCCATTCATCAGGATTTTTTCGCCGGGAATGACGTCCGGAAAGCATCGATTGGTGTTGGGATTGTTATTGGGGTTGCCTTTTCGTTTATCCCTTGCGTTGTTATTACCCACCAGTCCAGGGCCACAGGCGAGCGCCAGATCGAATACACGAGGAGTGAGATCGGTCGGAGAAGTCGGAATCAGCAGTTCTCCTGAGGCAACGACGTCAGCAATCAAGCCAATCGTTGGCCCGTCGAGTGTGGCCGGCAAGTCCTGTCCGCTCTGCAAGAGCAGAATAGCCTCTCGCAATTTGGCAAAGGACAGAGGAACCCCGCTTACCGCGCCGCCAAGTGACAGGTCCTCGACAGAGGGCCGCACCCCGATGTTGTAAAATCCGGCGTCGTACACCTGGGCCTGCCCGTTGAACGCAATCATGCGTTCGATGGGTCTTTCAAGGGCTTGCTTGCGCAACTGGCCAGGCGGCAGCGGCGGAACCGGTGCTGCACCAAACCCGGTCAATGCTGAAACAGTTGCTCCGGTGAATTCCGGGTTGAAATGGCAGACTCCACAGCGGGTGATCCCGGAGAAAAACTGGTCCACACCCCGTTCTATGCTCAAAAACGCATTGACCGCAGCCACTTCATTCGGAGATTTATCGCAAGTCAGAGGGTCCATGCAACCGCCAATTGCTGTATCCGAACGCACAGGGAA
>JBBQMX010000154.1:0-5609 GCA_038329375.1 Pseudomonadales bacterium
AGGCTTTCATCACTCCCGGCCGGTGCCCTCAAAAGAACCTGCGCAGTCACTTTAACTGTCACTCTGACAAACATTCTTTTGTACCTTTGTTTAGCCTGCGTCCGTAATTGGTTACAATTCCGCCCCTGATTTATAACGAACCCGAGGATTATCCTATGGAAGCTCATGAAGCGGCCGAGTTGGTCAAAGACGCGCTGCCAGATTGCGAGATTGAGGTGCGCAGTGAAGGCAACCATTTTTTGGTCATTGCTAGTGGGGAGCGGTTTGAGGGGTTATCAAAGGTGAAAAAACACCAGTTGATCTACGGTATCCTCAATGCTCAATTGGCCGAGAACACTATCCACGCCCTGACCATCAAAGCATTTACGCCCGCAGAATGGGCGGCCCAGCAGGGGCAATAGCACCGCTTGCCAGTCAGCAACTCGGGCTCTCCTGTCGCAGTGCCCGGCCAATGACCATTACAGGATTTCTATTGTGGATAAACTACTGATTCGTGGCCGTAAGCCTTTGGATGGAGAAATA
This sequence comes from Pseudomonadales bacterium, assembly GCA_038329375.1. Lineage (GTDB taxonomy): Bacteria > Pseudomonadota > Gammaproteobacteria > Pseudomonadales > Oleiphilaceae > Marinobacter. Next base: position 523 of record JBBQMX010000154.1, read on the forward strand.
CGGATTTCCGGCGCCAAGAACTCTGCGCTGCCCATACTCGCATCAACGCTGCTGGCGGACGAACCGGTCACTATCGGGAATCTGCCACACCTCCACGACATCACTACCATGCTCGAGCTCCTCGGGAGCATGGGCGTGGAGATGATGATCGATGAAAAGCTGAGTGTTGAGGTTCACGCCAATACCATCAAGCATTTTCACGCGCCATACGAATTGGTCAAGACCATGCGCGCTTCCATCTTGGTGCTGGGGCCGCTGGTCGCCCATTTCGGCGAGGCGGAAGTGTCTTTGCCCGGCGGCTGCGCCATCGGTAGCCGGCCGGTTAACCTGCACATCCATGGGCTGGAAATGATGGGTGCGGACATCAAGGTTGAAAACGGCTATATCAAGGCAAAAAGCAATGGCCGTCTCAAAGGTGCACACATCTTCCTGGATATGGTTACGGTGACCGGGACTGAAAACCTGATGATGGCTGCGGCGCTGGCGGAAGGTAAAACCATTCTGGAAAACGCCGCGCGCGAGCCTGAAGTGGTCGATCTGGCAGAGTGTCTGATCGCCATGGGAGCCGACATCAAAGGCCACGGCACCGCCACTATCGAGATCAACGGTGTGGAACGCCTCCACGGCTGCCGTTACAACGTGCTACCGGATCGGGTCGAAACCGGAACCTATCTGGTTGCTGCTGCCGCTACTGGTGGTCGGGTCAAGCTCAAGGATACCCGCGAGCAGTTGCTCGAAGCGGTGTTGATCAAGCTTGACGAAGCCGGGGCCAACATCAGCACCGGTAAAGACTGGATTGAGCTCGACATGAAAGGCAATCGCCCCAAAGCGGTGAGCCTGCGAACTGCGCCTTATCCCGCCTTTCCCACCGATATGCAGGCCCAGTTCGCGGCCATGAATACCGTGGCAGAGGGCACCGGAACCATTGTGGAAACGGTGTTTGAAAATCGCTTCATGCATCTTCAGGAGCTGATTCGTATGGGCGCGGATATTGCCCTCGAGGGTAATACCGCCATTATCAAGGGCGTTGACCACCTCACCGGTGCGCCGGTAATGGCGACGGATTTGCGCGCTTCGGCGAGCCTGGTTATTGCCGGGCTGGTGGCTGAGGGCGATACCATTGTAGACCGTATTTACCATATTGATCGTGGCTACGAATGTATTGAGGAGAAATTGCAGCTGCTGGGCGCGACCATACGGCGCATGCCAGGCTGAAACGTTTCGCCTGCTAATCACTTACCGGAATGGACCATGACCGAAAACATCACCATCGCGCTGTCGAAAGGGCGGATTCTCACCGAAACCCTGCCGCTGCTGAAAGAGGCCGGGATCGAGCTGATTGACGATATCGAAAAGTCTCGTAAGCTGGTGTTTCCAACCACCAACCCGAATGTCCGACTACTGATTATCCGCGCCACCGATGTGCCCACCTATGTTCAATACGGTGGCGCTGACCTGGGTGTGACGGGCAAAGACGTGCTGATGGAACATGGCGGCGAGGGGCTTTACGAGCCGCTGGACCTGAATATAGCACGCTGCAAACTGATGACAGCCGGCAAGGTCGGGCAGCCAGCGCCACAGGGGCGAATCCGGGTGGCCACCAAGTTCGTAAATCTCGCTCGTCAATACTACGCCTCGCAAGGCAAGCAAGCGGATATCATCAAGCTGTACGGCGCCATGGAGCTAGCCCCGATTCTTGGGTTGGCTGATGAAATTGTCGATATAGTCGATACCGGCAACACTTTGAAAGCCAACGGCCTCGAAGCTCGTGAAATTATTGATTACATCAGCACGCGTTTGATCGTGAATCGAGCCAGCATGAAGATGAAACACGGCGCTCTTAACCCCATCATTGAACAGATGGGCGCCGCGGTTGAGCGCAGGCGCTGAGCCAGGCCAGCCCGGATAGTGATCATTAAACGGGATATTAAAGAGGACAACCGATGACCGATGTCACAGTAAAACGTCTGTCGGCCGCACAAGCTGACTTTTCGACCTGCCTTACCCGGCTGTTGGCGTGGGAAGACAGCGTAGATGACCAGGTTAACGAGTCGGTTCGTCATATCCTGCATTCGGTTAAAACCCGTGGCGATGCCGCGGTGTTGGAGTTCACCGCAAAATTCGATCATCTGCAAGCCGATAGTGTGGCGGACCTTGAGATCTCCAGGGAGCGCATGCAGGAGGCTCTTGAGTCGATTCCCAGGGAGCAGCGGGAGGCGCTGGGAGTTGCCGCTGACCGGATCCGCGACTACCACGAACGTCAGGTGCAGACCTCCTGGCAGTACCAGGATGCCGATGGCACGGTGCTGGGGCAGAAAGTCAGCGCACTGGATCGCGCCGGTATTTACGTGCCCGGCGGTAAGGCCGCCTATCCTTCATCGGTGCTGATGAATGCTATTCCGGCCAGGGTGGCTGGTGTAGGTGAAATTATTATGGTGGTGCCGACCCCGGCCGGTGTCGTTAATGACATGGTACTGGCGGCGGCGGCTATCGCCGGAGTGGACCGGGTATTCACCCTCGGCGGAGCGCAAGCAGTGGGTGCACTGGCTTATGGCACCGAGACTGTCCCTGCCGTGGACAAAATTGTAGGGCCGGGCAATATTTTTGTCGCAACGGCCAAGCGTGAGGTCTTTGGCACCGTGGGTATCGACATGATTGCCGGGCCCTCTGAAATTCTGGTGATCTGTGATGGCAAAACCGATCCGGACTGGATTGCCATGGACCTGTTCTCCCAGGCCGAGCACGATGAGCAGGCGCAATCGATCCTGATCAGCCCGGACAAGGGTTTTCTTGATCAGGTTGAGGCGAGTATCCGTAAATTGTTGCCGACCATGGAGCGTGCCGACATCATTGCTGTTTCTATCAGTACCCGGGCCGCGTTAATTGAAGTCGCCGATCTGGCGGAAGCCGCCATGGTTTCGAACCGCATTGCGCCGGAGCACCTGGAGCTGTCAGTGGAGGATCCGGAGGCGCTGCTCGGGCATATTCATCACGCCGGCGCCATTTTCATGGGTCGCTATACGGCTGAGGCGCTTGGGGATTACTGCGCAGGGCCAAACCACGTGTTGCCAACCTCTGGAACCGCAAGGTTTTCCTCGCCGTTAGGCGTGTATGATTTTCAGAAGCGCTCGTCGATTATCGGATTCTCTGCTGCCGGTGCTGACCGTATGGGGCGCGTGGCCTCTGTGCTGGCCCGCGGGGAGGGCCTGACCGCTCACGCCCGCTCGGCTGAATATCGGATCAAATCGTGAGGATTGCGCTATGAGTCGATTCTGGAGCCCTCTGATCGCACGGCTCGCCCCTTATACTCCGGGTGAGCAGCCGAAAATGGCTAATCTGGTCAAGCTGAATACCAACGAGAACCCGTTTGGTCCTTCTCCGAAAGTCATCGCAGCGATCCGTGACGAGGTCGGAGAGAGCTTGCGCCTTTATCCTGACCCGGAGAGCGAGCTGCTGAGGCAAACTATCGCCGACTATTGCGGCGTTACCAGGGCCCAGGTATTTGTCGGCAATGGCTCGGACGAAGTACTTGCCCACGTGTTCCGGGCCTTGTTCCAACCCCATGCGCCGGTTCTGTTTCCCGATATTACCTACAGTTTCTATCCGGTCTATTGTGGCCTTTTCGGGATTGAGGGAAAGACCATCGCGCTGAACGATCATTATCAGATCGAGGCCGCTGATTACGCTCAGCCCAACGGTGGCGTTATTTTCCCCAACCCCAATGCTCCTACCGGGGTGGCTTTGGAGCTTGCCCTTGTTGAGCAGATCGTGCGGGCCAATCCCGATAGCGTTGTGGTGGTTGACGAGGCATATGTCGATTTCGGCACTGACAGCTCCGTTGCGTTGGTTGATCGCTATCCGAACCTTCTGGTCACCCAGACATTATCCAAAGCGCGCTCCCTGGCTGGTTTGAGAGTCGGGTTGGCCATTGGTCACCGGGATTTGATTGAGGCCCTCGAGCGAGTCAAGAACAGCTTTAACTCCTATCCACTGGATAAGCTGGCTCAGGTCGGTGCCAAAGCAGCCTTTGAAGATGAAGACTGGTTCCAGCATACCCGCCAGGCAGTGATTTCCGAGCGGGAGCGGCTGACCGACGGCCTGCAGCGGCAGGGCTTTGAGGTATTGCCGTCGAAAGCGAATTTTGTGTTTGCCCGACACCCAACGCATGCTGGCGAAGCACTGGCGCTGGCGTTGCGAGAGCAGGGCATTATTGTTCGGCATTTTCAGAAACCCCGAATTTCTGACTTTTTGCGCATGACAGTAGGCACTCCGGTCCAGAGCGACGCGTTGCTTGATGCGCTTGCGGGTATTGTTTGACCGGGGTTCAGGAAGCCTCTTGGATTTGGAGAATCAGCTATGGCAACAAACGCGGTAAGCCGTAACGATCTCATGCAGACGTTGGACGGGTGGCTTGAACCCGAGCGGTTTCAGGACTATTGCCCGAACGGGCTGCAGGTTGAGGGTAAATCCAGGGTCAGCCATATCGTGTCAGGTGTGACGGCGTCCCGGGCGCTGATTGATGAGGCAATCCATGTTGGCGCCGATCTTGTACTGGTCCATCACGGTTACTTCTGGAAGGGCGAAGATCAGCGCATCCAAGGGATGAAACGGGCCAGAATCAAAGCGCTAATGAGTCGCGATATCAACCTGGTGGCCTATCATCTGCCCCTGGATGATCACCCTGAGTACGGTAATAATTGTCAGTTGGCAAAAATCCTGGGAATCCGGAATGCCGCACCGCTTGATGGGCTGGTATGGTCCGGAACTCTTGCAGAACCGCTGTCACCCGAAGCATTTTCAGCCCACCTTCAGTTATGCCTCGACCGGCCACCGCTGATGGTTGGAACCGGGCCGAATAAAATCAAACGTGTGGCATGGTGTACCGGCGCAGCGCAGGGGTATATCACCAAGGCGCTGGAGGCTGGCATGGATGCGTTCATTAGTGGGGAGATTTCAGAACCCACGACCCACACCGCCCGCGAATGCGGAATCCATTATTTTGCCGCCGGCCACCATGCCACCGAACGATACGGTGTTCAGGCGCTGGGCGAGGCACTGGCAAGGGAATTCGGCATCACGCACCAGTT
>JBBQMX010000155.1:0-5571 GCA_038329375.1 Pseudomonadales bacterium
AAAACTCCGACGCTCAATCGTCCGCTACCAGCAAGCCGCCAACTCGCATTGGTCTGTACCTGGTGCCAGTACTTTTTGTCTGGCTCTGGAGCACTGGTTTTATCGGGGCCAAGTATGGCCTGCCTTACGCTGAGCCGTTTACCCTGTTGCTACTCAGAATGCTGTTTACGCTGGCGGTTCTGGCTGTGTTGATAAAGGTCATGAAAGCTAGCTGGCCTTCCTGGCAAGGGGTAGCTCACACTGCGGTGACCGGTGTTCTGGTGCATGGCTTTTACCTCGGTGGCGTGTACTACGCCATCCAGGGTGGTATGCCAGCGGGGATCATTTCGCTGATTGTGGGTTTGCAGCCGCTTGTTACCGCAGTCGCAGCGGTTGTTATATTGCGCGAGCCGGTGGCCATGCGTCAGTGGCTGGGCCTGTCCCTCGGTCTGGTAGGCATTGCTCTGGTGTTGCTGGAACAGTTCGGTGATGGGGCTGGCATGTCAGGCTTTCCACTATGGACCTTGTGGTGGGCGGCCCTGTCGCTGTTGGGCATATCCATAGGCACGGTTTATCAGAAGCGTCACGGGCAGCGCACTGACCTGCTGACCGGCACCTTTATCCAGTATTGTGCCGCTTCAGTGCTATTTGCGACCGGCGCTTTTGTGCTGGAAACCCGGGTGGTGGTCTGGGATATTCAGTTAATACTCTCCATGGCCTGGCTGGTGTTCGGAGTTTCCATTGGTGCCATTATGTTGCTGATGATGCTTATCCGCCGGGAAGCCGCGTCCCAGGTTGCAAGTCTGTTTTACCTGGTGCCTCCGGTAACGGCGCTTGAGGCCTACATCCTGTTTGACGAACGCCTCGGGCTGCTGGCCATGGCTGGCGGATTGATTTCCATCACCGGTGTGGCGCTCGTGGTCATCAAGCGCAAAGAATCCAAGGCTTGAATCGGGAGTTCACATTGGCAAAACGATCAATACTTAAACGCAGTCTGGGTGCGCTGGCCTGGAGCCTCGCAGGGTTGCTGCTTTTTTTTGCCGCCGTGCTGATCGTTCTCCGCTTTGCCAACCCTCCAACTACAGCGTTTATTATTGCGCATCAGCTGGAATATTCCCGCGACAATGTGCGACAGAAGTGGGTCCGGCTGTCTGATATCTCGCCCTGGATGCCGCTGGCAGTGGTGGCCAGTGAAGACCAGCGTTTCCCCGATCATTGGGGTGTGGACGTCAACGCGATCAGGACGGCGGTTGCTGACTTTCGCCGCGGTGATAGCCTGCGAGGTGCCAGTACAATTACCCAGCAAACGGCAAAGAACCTATTTCTCTGGAACGGCCGTAGCTTTGCCCGTAAGGCACTGGAGGCGGGATTGGCGGTTGCGCTGGAAGTCGCCTGGCCAAAGCGCCGGATTATGGAGGTGTACCTCAATGTGGCCGAGTTTGGCCGGGGTATTTACGGCGTGGAAGCGGCCAGTCAGGCCTACTTCGGGACCAGCGCCCGCTACCTGACATCAGGGCAGGCGGCAAGGCTGGCGGCGGTGTTGCCAAACCCGAAAGTCTTTGATGCGGGTAATCCGTCGGCGTACGTCTGGCAGCGGGTAAACTGGATTGAAGGCCAGATGAGCCAGCTATCAGGCCTGAGCTATCTTGAACAGATGCTTGCGCAATAACTCATTCTGTCGGTTTTGATTCAACCAGATTGCGCACACGAATATCCTGCTGGGGAAATGGAATCACCATACCAGCATCACTCAGCGCCCGGGTTATCGACGCGTGCAGTTCATGGGCCAGCGGCATGTAATCAAGTACGTCTTCGATGAACGCCCGCACTTCGAAATCAATGCCACTGTCACCCAGGCCCACACAGAACACGGCGGGGGCCGGGTCCTCCACGACCCTTTGATTGTCCTCCGCCACCTTGAGCAGAATGTCCTGCACCGCATCCACATCAGAGCCGTAGGCGACCTTCACAGAAACAATGACCCTGACGATGGAGTCAGACAACGTCCAGTTGGTAAGATCCTGGGTCACAAAGGTTTTATTGGGGATGATTTGCTCTTTCCGGTCCCAGTCCACCAGCGTGGTTGCCCGGATGCGAATCCGTGACACGGTCCCGGTGGTATCGCCGATGGTGACCGTATCGCCCACTCGGATCGGTCGTTCGAACAACAGGATGATACCGGAGACAAAGTTGGCGACGATCTCCTGTAGCCCGAAACCAAGGCCAACCCCGAGGGCGGCCACCAGCCACTGTAATTTGGACCACTGCACACCGAGTACAGCGAGAGAGGCCACCACCCCGAAGAATACAATCAGATACTTGACGATGGTCGTAATGGCGTAGCCCGAGCCGGGTTCAAGATGCATCCGGCTCAGGACCATTACCTCCAGAGTACCCGGTAGATTCCGGGCTGCCAGCATGGTGCCGACGACCACAATCAGCCCCAGGATCAGATCGCCCAGAGTGATCGGTAAGGGCTCGGCGCCTTCGATACCGGTTGCAATGGTCCAAAGGGTAATGTTGTCGAACAGCTGCAACGCGGGTATCACGCTGGCCCAGAGCAGCCACAACCCGGTCGCTGCCAGCACACACGCAAGGATTCGAAACAGCGACTTGCTCTGCTGGCTGATATCCTCAAGGTCCATCTCCGGCATATCGAGTGAGGGCGGCAAGCCTTCGCCAGAATTGTCTGCCGCTTCTTTGGTCTCGGCATGTTTGCGTTCGGCTGCCCGCTGTTCCCGCAGTCGTTCAAGGGTCAGGCGACGCTCCCGGACGGAAAGGGCTCGCAGGCACAGATAATAAAGCAGTACGTTGAACGCCAGCCAGCAAATGCTGATGAAGATATTGCGTTCCAGCTGCACCGCTGTGTAGTGATAACCCAGTAGGGAGGCGATAGCCAGCACAATGGGAACGGCAACCGCCAATAAATGGAGGGTCTGAAGAGATTTGCGATTTGCTATGCCGCTTCTGACCGCCGTCATGATTCGTTGGGCAAAGATCGTCAGGGCAATGGAGGCAATTATAAACAGCAGCCGGCCCAGACTGTCACGATGGTCAGCGCCTTCAGGTGCTTCCATAGAGGCCGTCAGTATTGAAACCGGCACCAATACCCATAGCAGAACAGGTATCTCACGGCGAATGGCATCCAACGTAGCGGCATTCCATTTGAAATGCCGCTCACCGAGGCTGTTCTCGTGGGCCACCTTGTGGACAAAACCGAGCAATAACATGATAAAGGCTGCCGCGGAAAATCCATCGGACAGTGCGGCCAGAAAATCATTGCCTTCCATCAGCAACAACGAACCAAGAGTAAGCAACAGGACGGCAGGCAGCGTCAGCAGCACGCTGCATGCGAGAGCATAGAGCGTGATCTGAAATCTGTCTTTGCCTACGTTACCCACTGATTCACCACTGGCCGCCAGGCGCTCACGAATGGCCCGGCGGCGGGTAAGAACAAGCCCTAGTGCGCCGAGGATCAGCACAATCTCTAAGGTGCGCTCGGCAAAAGAGGCCTTGACCGCCTCTCCAAAAGTATTCCAGTGCGATGGTTTCCCCAACCAGACTGCGGCCTGAACCAGTTTGTCTGCTGTGTCCAGCCGGACGGTTTCGGCACTGGGTAGCCAGAACAGGCGCTGCTGAAGCAGTTTTTGGTAAGCCAGGATGCGTGCCTGCAATGTCTCAACAGCACTGAAATATTCATTGAGTACGTCTATGTGCTGGGTAATAGCTTCATGAAGCTGCCTGATCAGTGCGGCCCGCTGTCGTCTTAATTGATTTCTGGCTTCATCGGAGTCGCTCAGCACTGCCTCAATTTCCTCAAGGCGGAGTTGCTCTTCCCGGGCGTTGGAAAGTCGCTCTCCGATGCCTGTTATCAGGCTGTTGGCAATGCTTTGTTTTTCCAGGCGTTCCAACCGCTGACGCAGCAGGCGAGCGTACTCCTCAGTAAGATTGAGGCCAGCTCTTTCCAGCCGCAACTCAAAACTCTCGTACTCGTCGTTCAGTCGCACCAGAACGGACTCGGCATAGGCCAACTGGTCTTTGCTCGCCGCCAGCGCCGAAAGGCGATGATCCAGGGATTCTCTCAGGGTTTGAAGTTGCTGACGGATGCCAGCGGGTGACGCCGAGGGTAGATCAGTAGTGAGGGGTTCTGAGGCGTCCGCTTCAATTTCCGGCTGTACCGCAGGTTTTGATGTCTCAGCAGCTGGCCCTTCTGGTACTTCCTCCTCGGCGTGCGAAGGAAATGCAGTAAGAAACAGCAGGACGATCCCGACGACCCGGATAATGCGGATAGAAAACGGGTGTTGCCGGGATTGGCATGGCATGGCTGCAGCATCCTCTGCTTGGGGGCGGCACTAGTGTAACCAGAAAGTATGTAACCATAAACAATGCTAGTGAGCCAAGACTCGATCTCGCCCTGTTGCTGCTATTCAGCATGAGACGCTGGTGACTATCTATGAGTGCCGCTACCATCAAGTTAAGCGCAAGTACCCGGTCGATCAAAAGCCAAAGGTTTCGACTATGACAAACCTCTACCAGATAATGGCGAATTTCGTGTTGTTTTTGCACGTGGTGATTGTTCTGTTTGTGGTGCTGGGGCTGGTGCTGGTTGTGGTGGGCAACGCCTGCGGCTGGCGCTGGGTAAACAATGCCTGGTTCCGACTGTCCCACCTGGCAGCGATAGGAGTGGTGGTGGCGGAAGTCTGGCTGGGGATCGTGTGCCCGCTGACGACGTTGGAGATGTGGTTACGTTCCCAGAACGGAGGTGCTGGCTATTCCGGAAGTTTTATAGAGCACTGGCTTAATCAGTTATTATATTACGAGGCGCCCGCCTGGGTGTTCACGATGGCTTATACGGTGTTTGGTTTGCTGGTGCTTGCAACCTGGTGGATTTTTCCACCGACCCGCGGTCGCTGATCCCGACTCCCTGTTCGGTCTTGGAGGCGTAATGTTTAAAACCTTCCTATCGCTTCATACGACGTCTAGAATCAGTTCGTTAGGTTTGAAACATAAGGTCGTTTGCTATGGGCATATTGATAGCAGGGTGGTGCAGAACAATGTTCAGAACTTCGGTCTGTGTCCGGAATCGTTCGCTATTGATGGTGCTGGTTATTGCGGCATTGGGGCTTGGCGGTTGCGCCAGTAATCAGGCGCTGAGAGATCAGGGCCACCATGGTTATGCTACCGATATTCCTGAACAGTGGCCCAGTGACGGTGACTCGGCCCGGGCCGATCAGCTTGAGCGAGTGTTCCAGCGCTACCAAGGCTCGCCCTACCGTTATGGTGGTATGACTTCAGATGGTTTTGATTGCTCCGGTTTTATCCTGACCGCGTACCGTGAAGCACTGGGCCAGCGGTTGCCCCGCACCACCAGCCAGATGCTGGCTGGTGGCCGGGAAATCAGACGTGATCAGGTTAAGCCGGGTGATCTGGTCTTCTTCCAGATTGACGGTAAAGAGCAGCATGCGGGTATCTACATGGGCGGCAGCCGATTTATCCACTCGTCTTCCTCGGTCGGAGTGACAGAGTCCTCTCTGAACAATCGTTACTGGCAGAAACGTTACACCCGGGCCCGCCGTTTCAGGTAGAGCTCAC
>JBBQMX010000156.1:0-5566 GCA_038329375.1 Pseudomonadales bacterium
GCGATGGACATGGTGAACCTGGTAGAGCTCACAGGTTGCGAAAACAATTTTCCACGCCAGCTCTCCGGTGGTCAGCAACAACGTGTCGGCATTGCCCGCTCACTGGCCGTAGAGCCTGAAATCTGGTTCCTTGATGAGCCCTTCTCAGCTCTGGACCCGTTAATTCGCAGGGAAATGCAGGACGAGTTTCTGCGCTTGCAAAGCGTATTGCACAAAACCATCTTATTCGTTACCCACGACTTCGATGAGGCGCTACGCCTTGCCGACCGCATTGCCATTATGAAAGACGGCGTCATCGAACAAATTGATACCCCGGCCAACATCGTACTCAAGCCAGCCACGGAATACGTCGCCAAGTTCACCCGTGGCGTGCCGCGTGAGCGCGTACTTTCCTGCAAAACCATCATGGGAGAATACGACGCAACCGCCAAAATGAGCGACGTTACTGTCTCTGCCGATGCCATTATCGAAACCGTAGCCGGTTCCGTGCTAACCGAGCAAAATCCTGTGGCTGTGACGGATGCCGGCGGCAATATTGTTGGCGCTTTAAACCGCAACATTATGATAGACGTCTTGTTTGGTGAAACTAACAGCACGCCAGTTAATAACTAAGTTATGAGCAAAGCCTAATGCAATATTTTACCGAACATAAATGGACGCAGTTTGTCGCCCTGCTGGTGGTTTTCTTTGCCCTTGTAATGGCCATAGACCCGGCCACAGGTGGCAACTTATGGCGCCTGCAGGAAACCCGCGTCTGGTTGCTGCCTGACGCTGTTAACGACGGCCTTAAGTTCCTGATCAATGATTTTTGGGTGGTGGAGACTTACGATGCCGGGTTAGGCATCACCGAACAGTCAACCATGATGAAAGAGTTTACCCGTGACTTGTCCGGCGTGGTTCTGTTCAGCATCAATCTAATTCGTGAGCTCCTGTTGGGGGGCGTCAAAACCGTTGTCGCGTTCACCAGCTGGGATTTTATCAGCGCAAACGAGTGGGCTCGAATACCGGCGCTGCCGTGGCCCGCTGTTGCTGCGGGTGCTTTTTTAACAGGGCATTATCTTGGTGGCCGGAACCTGTCACTTTTAGCCGGCATCAGCACCATTTACATTGCTGTATTTGGCCAGTGGACACCCGCCATGCAAACCCTGTCGTTTGTGCTGGTAGCCGTGCCCTTATCGGTTTTGCTGGGCTTAACCTTAGGCATCATCGCCTTCAGGCACAGAACCTTCGAGACTGTGCTGGCGCCCCTGCTGAACGTGGCGCAAACCATGCCCCACTTCTCGTACCTGATCCCGGTGGTGGTGTTCTTCGGCATTGGCGACCACGCGGGCGCTATTTCAACGGTCATTTTTGCCACTCCCCCCATGATTCGCCTCACCATTCTGGGCCTTAAAAAGGTCTCTCCGGAAGTCGTGGAAGCCGGCATGATGAGTGGCTGCAACTCACGCCAGCTGATGTTCAAAGTACTCATACCTACCGCACGCCATGACATTTTAATCGGTGTAAACCAGGTCATCATGCAGTGTCTGGCTATGGCGGTTATCGCATCGTTTATTGGCGCAAAGGGCCTGGGCTACGACTTACTGGTGTCACTGAATATGCTCAAAATAGGCCAGGCCCTCGAACTTGGCATCTCCATTGTCCTGATTGCGGTGGTTTTGGACAGGTTATCCCTGGCCTGGGCGAAAAAGCAGGTGGATTACTTTGCTGACGTACCGTTTCATCTGCGCCACAAGTACTCACTCGCCTTCGCGGGCATTCTGATTTTCACCTCCATGGCTGCCTATGTGGCATCCATAGTTTTTCCGGATAAGGCAAATTACTTTTACTTTATTCAAGAATCACAAGGGCTTACCACTGAAGCGTTCTGGGATTCCATTGTTAACTGGATCATCACCAACACTTACGACAGCGTGCAGAGCTTCAACTTCTTCATGATTACCTCGGTTCTGATGCCCATGAAAGAAGCGTATTTATCGATGCCCGTTTCGGCCACGCTGTTGCTGGTTGCAGGTACTGGTTATATCGTTGGCGGCCTTCGCTCCGCTATTGTTGTAACGGCTTTTATTGCCTTTATTGCACTGACACCCTGGTGGGACCGCGCTCTGATTACGGCCTATATGACCACTTTTGCAGTGATCATGTCCGTCACTATTGGTTGTAGCGTTGGCATTTTGTGCTCGCGAAGCCCCAGGGCAACTAAGTTTATATTGCTGGTGTGCGACACGTTTCAGACATTTCCGTCGTTCGTTTACTTAATCCCGGTCATCATGTTGTTTGGTGTGAGCGATTTGTCGGTGCTTATTGCGGTGATCGTTTACGCGACCATCCCTGCCACACGTTACACCGTGGAGGGGCTGAGCAATGTGCCGAAAAGCTTGCAGGAAGCCGGGTCTATGTCAGGGGTTAACCGCACGCAGCGTTTACTGAAAATCGAACTGCCGCTGGCGTTTCCGCACATCATGCTGGGCATTAATCAGACCGTTGTATTTTCACTGTTTATGATCATCATCGGCGCGTTTATCGGTACCGACGATTTAGGTCAGCTGATCATGCAGTCTTTGTCTGAAGCCAACGGTATGGGCCAGGGCATAGTACTCGGCTTGTGCGTTGCCTTTATTGGCCTGGCCGTAGACCACCTGATTCATACCTGGGCACAGCAGCGCAAGAAAGTGCTGGGGATTGCCTGACCGATAAACCGGGGCAGATTTACTTCGCTCATCACCAAACCCTTCTGCATCATTGCGGGAACGTCATTTGGCACCTGCCATCGCCTTTGCTAAGTTAAAAAGTGTGACCTGGTCCACCAAATCGGTGACTTTCAACATTGATCGCGTCTCCCGGTAGCCGCGTCCGTAGTGCATATTCGCCTCGGGCGTTCACAGGAATGACGCTATAAGGAGTAAGACAATGCGTAAACTTATTATTCGCTCAATGGGTGCCTCCCTGCTGGCAGGTGGTATGGCTATGAGTCTTTCAGCGTTCGCGGCAGAAGGGCTGTACACCATGGACGAGCTGAAGGATGCAAATGTTTTTGACAGCACTGGCGAGGAGATCGGTGAGGTCGAAGACATACTGATGAGCAACGATATGTCGGTACACTCGCTGGTTATCCAGACGGGTAAGATACTGGGCCTCGGCGGCAATGAGGTCGTTGCTGAACGCGGCACCTTTACCGTTGTGACCGAATCCAACAAGGCAGGCTTTGACGACGTCGAGTACGAAGTCCACATGGAAATGACTCAGGACGAGTTGAAAAAACTGCCAGAGTACAATGAGGACTGGTGGAACGAGACCAGCCAGAGCTTGCAAAAGGCCTGGGAAAACACCAAGGACGTCAGTGAGAGCGCCTGGGAAAATACAAAACAGGCCTCTTCTTCAGCCTGGTATAACGTCAAGCAAGGCGTAGAAAACATGGGTGACAAGGTCGAGCAAGCGACTGAGTAAGCCTGCTCTCCGAGGAAGCGCCCCGCAGGGCGCTTCCTGCATCATGCCTCTTCCTTCCTCCTCCAACCGTCCTGCATTCAACGGTCGCAGTAGGAATGCCGGTCACCCGACACCCCCTGCACAGATCCGTACGTGCGCTACTAACGCATACGGCTCCTATCTTGAGTGTATACCGTCAAATCGTTTGTTTGGCCAAGGATGCACAACTCTGGGTTGTGGCAGCGCATCTCGCAAGAACTGACCGAACCGCACCCACACCAGACGGTAGCGCTGGCTTCTGCGCCGCAGCGCCTTCATCCAGAGCTTTCCCAGTTCCGTGTGGAAGCGGCTCACCCTGATGACATTGCCCGGAACGGCAAAATAGTTCAGGTGACCACGCATCACCGCAGCTAACCAGCGTTTCTGCTCGCCAACCGGTCGATGCCTGTTTCGGTATAACCAGTCCTTGACGCTATGCAGCGTTCGTCGCATGCGGCTCACAGATGTTTGCCGCAGCAACATGAAACTCCGTCTATCACGCAGGACTGCACAGCTGTGCGTGAACCCAAGAAAGTCGAACGACTCAGGCTTTGGTAGCCCTTCAGTCGCGCAGTCCGTCCGGGCAAAGCGTCCAAAGCGGATGAGCTTCGTCTTGTCCTCATTGAGCGACAGTCCAAAGCGATCCAGTCTCTGGTGCAGCTGACTCAGGAACGCCTCCGCATCGTCCCTTCTCTGAAAGCCCAGTACCGCGTCATCGGCGTACCTCACCACGATTACATCGCCCGGGGTCTGCCGCCTGCGCCACTGGTTGATCCAGAGATCCAGACAGTAGTGGAGATAGATGTTCGCCAGCAACGGCGAAATCACTGCGCCCTGAGGCACTCCGCGAGCTGAGCGCACGTGTCTGCCGTCCTCGTCGTAATGGCCTACCTTCATCCATTGTGTCAGTAGGCGAATCAGACGCTTGTCCTTGATCCGGTGCTGGATGAACGTAATCAGCCAATCATGTTCGACCCGGTCGAAGAACTTCCGGATATCCAGGTCCAGCACCCAGTTCACTTTTCGTCTCGTGATCCCCACGTAGAGCGCATCCAGCGCATCGTGCTGCCCCCGGCCGGGTCTGAACCCGTAGGAAAAGCCGAGGAAATCTTCCTCGTAGATGTGCTGCATGAGCGTAACGGTCGCTTGCTGGACCAACTTGTCTTCCACGCACAGAATACTCAGTGGCCGCAGGCTGCCGTCTGCCTTCGGGATCTGAATCCGTCTGGCAGGCTTCGGCCTGTATGATCCACTGTGCAAGCGGTGCAGGAGACGAGCCAGTCGCTCGTCCAATCCTTGAGCGTAGGCCTGCCAAGACAGGCCATCAACGCCGGGAGTTGAACGTCGCTTCAGCTTGTGAAAGCTGTCTGTCAGCAGCGTCTTTGTAAGGTGATGAAACAGTGAAGTGAACTGTGTTCGGCGATCTTTTGCCGCGATTTGACGTACGCGAAGCAGGCGTGACGTAGCACTGATCCCGTTCTGAGCCGGGGTGCCGGCGTCCTGTTTCGCGTTCCTCTTGATTGAACCCCTTCCCTCCACAGCCTCCGCAGGGCCTTGCAGCCCCTTGTTCGGTTGCTTCTGCGGTACTATGAGTTCATCCGACTTCCCGGACTCTCGCATGGTCGTGAGGCTATTGACCTTCACCATACGGCCTCCACAGGCTGAGTGTGGAGGAATGTCCGGGATCTCCCGAGTTCCGTACAGAGTGCTTATATGCATGCTGAAGGTCTACGACTGCGGGAGAGTGACCCATACCTTGCGGTTTGACGGTACTGGTCATGTTGCATTCTGCTTCGCTTAACAGCATCTGCCTCTCCAACTATTGATTTCGCAGCTCAATACTTCGCCTGCACACACCCCTGTCAACACTTCACGGCGGCCCTTGCGGACCGTCGCGCATGACTCGGGGACGAGGCGGCCCGCCAGCCTTACCTCGTAGGGACTTTCACCCTGACACTCTGCCGATTTAGCTCGGCGTTCTAAGCGCCCATAAACCGACCTACTGACAGCCTGGGCTTGCGCCCTGAACACTATACCTCGTGATCAACTTTCCTGAACGAGGCAACCATGACCCTTCACACGCAAGACGCACTAGACCACT
>JBBQMX010000157.1:0-5564 GCA_038329375.1 Pseudomonadales bacterium
CGAAGCCCATGAAAAACTCGCCTTCGTAGTGGTGGTAAAAGAACCCTGGACCATGGAAAACGGCATACTGACACCGACCATGAAGATTAAACGCAACGTCATCGAAAGCCATTATTCCAACAAAATGGACCAATGGTACGCGGAAGGCAAAAAAGTCGTTTGGGAATGAAGATATTGAGCCGCCAGGCCAGTTGTGACAAGGTGCAGCCACTCAATTTCCCGAACTGGCCAAACCATGCTGACCGTGTTTTCACCCCTGCATAACCGCCGCACTGCCAAATCAGAGCTGGACGGCGGCATCCTCATTGAACCCCACGAGAGACCCTCCCGGGCCGAGACCATCCTGGCCCGGGTTATCCAACAGAACATTGGAGAAATCATAGCCCCGGATGACTTCGGGCTCACGCCGGTTCTGCGGGTTCATACTCCCGAGTACGTAAGATTTCTTGAGCAATGCTGGGATGACTGGGTCGCCGCCGAAAAACCCGGCGAAGCCATTCCGGCCGTCTGGCCAGGCCGGGGCATGCGTCAACGGCAACCCAAAGATATCGACGGTCGCCTGGGCTATTTCAGTTTTGCTGCAGAAACGTCAATTACGGAAGGCACCTGGGACGCCGCTCGGGCGTCAGCCAACGTCGCCCTGACCGCACAAAAATGGATCGCTCAGGGCGAACGGGCAGTCTTCGCCTTATGTCGCCCGCCAGGCCATCACGCCGCCGCCGACCTGTTCGGCGGCTACTGCTTCTTCAACAATGCCGCGCTTGCCGCTCAGGCATTCCTGGACCAGGGTGCCAAACGCGTTGCCATTCTCGATGTGGATTTTCACCACGGCAACGGCACCCAGAGTATTTTCTATGATCGGGCGGATGTATTAACCATCAGCCTTCACGGCGACCCTGATCTGGTGTTCCCCCACTTTCTGGGCTTCGAGGATGAAACCGGCAACGGTGACGGGCAAGGCTTCAACCTCAACCTGGTGTACCCACCCAACACCCCTTTCAGTGTCTGGCGTCAGGGCCTTGAGATTGCCTGTAATCGGATCGGGCAATACCAGCCTGATGCGTTAATTATCCCGCTTGGGGTGGACACCTTTGAGGATGACCCGATTTCGTTCTTCAAGCTCAAGTCCGACGATTACTTCACACTTGGCGAACGCATTGCCAAACTCGGCCTTCCAACCTTGTTCACGATGGAAGGCGGCTACGATGTGGCGGCCATCGGAGTCAACGCGGTCAACGTGCTTGAAGGCTTCGAACAGGCATCTTGCGACTAGCCCTGGCTCTGCTTCTGCCGATAATCCGCATCTGTCCAACAGATCGGCAGGGCCTCACCGGAGGGGAACTTAAGGCCAGATTTGTCGAATGCTTCCGGGTCCTGGGCTTCTTCGCCATAGTGCAGGCTGGCTTTGACCGTGCTTTTTAACGGGTCAAACAGGGCAAGAAGGTCAAGCACTTCAACGATATGACCGGTAGATTTTTCGGCTAGCAACATATTTTCTCCTGTCAGCCCCCGCCGCTAAAGCGACTGACCGGGGCTGTGCGGTTAAAAGTTCACTTCTACAGCGTAACAATAAAAACCAGAACCCAGAACACCCCGGCGGGTGCCGAAGCTATCAGAGGTCAGCCGCCAGGTTGCGCGTTAGTTCGCCAGCGGGCACTTCGCGGCAGCCGGACGGATTTTGCCCGCACCATAACGGCGAGAAATCGCCGGAGCCCTGAGCCTCTGCCTGGGCTCGAAGTGGCTCCATGGCTGAGGAGGCCAGGGGAAATGCCGGCGCCAGGCTACTGATCGGCCCCAGGTCCCGCATTACCCGATTGACGATGCCGCGGGCCGGGCCACCGGAGAACACATTTGTCAGCGCGGTATGACGGGCAGCGTCGCTCTTGAGCGCAGCCCGGTGTACATCCCGTGTCGTGGCTTCAGGACACAGCAAATAGGCTGTACCTACCTGAGCCGCGACAGCGCCCATCGTGAGCACGGCCGCAACACCCCTGGCATTGGCGATACCCCCGGCCGCGATAACCGGACATTTGACCGCGGCTATAATTTGCGGCAATAGCGCAAAGGTTCCGGTTTGGGTGGTCAGATCCTGTGACAGGAACAAGCCCCGGTGGCCCCCTGCTTCCAGCCCCTGCGCAATAACCGCATCGACACCGTGGCTTTCAAGCCAGACAGCTTCTTCAACAGTGGTAGCCGTGGAAAGCACCTTTGCACCCCAGGATTTCACCCGGTCCAGCAATTCCGTGGGCGGCAGCCCGAAATGGAAACTGACGATAGCCGGTTTGAACTCTTCCAGCACATCCGCCACCCCGGCACTAAAGGGTGCTCGCCCCGGCCCCTGGGCAATCATGCTGGCATCAATGCCGTGTTCGCGGTAATAGGCCCCCAGTGCCGAGCGCCAGGCTTGTTCTCGCGCGGCGTCCGGCTTGGGCGGGGTATGGCAGAAGAAGTTCACATTGAAAGGCTTGTCGGTCTCCGCCCGAATGGCTGTCAGTTCCGATCGCAGGGCGTCGGTACCCAACATGGCGCAGGGCAATGACCCGAGGCCACCGGCGTTAGAGACTGCCGCCGCCATAGCGCTGCCCTGTACACCCGCCATCGGGGCCTGAATGATCGGTAGCGTCGTGCCCAGAAGTTGCAGGAAGGTTTTCACATCATGCTCCCGTTATTTTCGCGGATGAACTCCATACCCAGTATTCACGGAATTGAAAGGTTCAGCAACAAAGCTATCCGACCCAGCCCCGGGATTCACCAGCTTATATGTGGCAACTTCCAGGTAGGACACTGACCAGGTTTTTTGGTATCTGTGCCGGCACCGGTTTCCGCCATGCTACAGTGATCAACGTAAAAGCTATCAATAAACCTGAAGGGCACGGCTCATCGATGAGCTGCCCTGAAACCACGCAAGGGTTGCACATGATCTTCGGAATCGCCTGGTTCGCAATGATGTGGTTTGGCCTGATGACGGTCGCGCTGGTGGCTGCGGTAGTGTTTATACTGCGACGTAAACACGATGCCGGGACTGAAAGCGAAATGACCAGCCACCAGCCACAAAGCGAGGCTCGCCAGCAAGTGCTTGAAAAGGTAAAGGGTATGCATGCCGCGGCTGAAGGCCTCCGTGGCCGGGCTCGCATAAAGGCATTGCGGCGCTACATGGATAGCATGAGTGACGAACTGGAACTGGTCTCGGAAATCCGCCCCCCCGCAAACGGCGCGCCCAGGGGGGAATGGGTTATTGCCCCCGAAGCAGAACCCAGCCGCCGGATGCTCTACATTCACGGTGGTTCCTGGATCGCCGGCAGTCCCAAAAGCCATCGCGCCATTACTGACCGGTTGTCGCGGTTGGCCCAAGTCTGCGTATTCGCCATTGATTACCGGCTAATGCCGGAAAACCGCTATCTGGACGGCATTATCGACTGCCAGCAGGCTTATCGCTGGATGCTCGAAAATGGCCCCGACGGGAAGGCTCCGACCGATTTTGTGGTTGTCGCCGGGGACTCGGCAGGCGGCAGTCACACTCTGGGGCTGATTGCCTGGATACGAGACCAGGGTCTGCAACCACCCAATGCCGCTATTGCCCTGTCGCCCTCTACCGAGCTCATGCTGACGTCACTGCGCAGACGAGCCAACCTGAAAACCGATGCCATGCTGGGGCCAACCATTGAGAAACTGGCGCGGATACCCATGCCGCTGCTGTGGTGGGGAGCCGTTCTGGGCATGCGGGTATTGCCCACCAGCCCGATGGTGTCGCCGCTACGCGGAGACCTCAACAATCTCCCGCCAACACTGATTCACGTCAGTGAATCGGAGCTGCTACTGGAAAACGCTCAACGATATGTCGAAAAAGCGCAGGCGGCCGGCTCACCGGTGGAAGTGAAAACCTGGCCCGACATGGTTCATGTGTGGCATCTGTTTTCGCCACTGTTACCGGAGGCGGAAGAGGCGTTCGAGCATATCGGGGAGTTTCTGGCGCGGGTAGAAACAAGTTCAGCGTAATGGAATCAGCTCAGCAGTCGCTCTTTGGCTTCATTAACACGGGCGGCCAGGTAGTTACTCCCGCCACGGTCCGGATGCATTTTCTGCATCATCCGGCGATGGGCCAGAATGACCTCATCCCGGCTGGCACCAGCCTCCAGCCCCAGGATATCCAGGGCTTCGCTTTCGGTCAGAGGGCCGCCACTGTCCGAATTTTCACGTTCGCTGTTGCCCTCGCTGTCATCACCGTCCGGGTCGTCGGTGCGCCAGGAGTCCCCAAAGCGGCGGTCCAGATAGGTTTCAAGGAGCCGCGCGGAATCCTCGTCGTGGTCCCGGCAATATTGCAATAACCCGATGAAATCACTCTCGCCAAGATCCGCCAGAGCCCGCCCGGCCATAGGACCTTTCAATATCTCACCGCTCATAGTTCCGGAGTCGTGGTCCAGGGTCATATTGAGGATATCGCTGGAAACATGAGATTGGTTGCCCGGTTTGGCCTTTGCGTCCCCTCTTCCTGCGCCCGACATACGTCCCATCAATATCGAAGGCAGCACCCTGCGCAGCAATGGCCAGAGGAAAGCCAGCAAGCCAACCAACAAGTACAAACGGCCGGTAACAGCCAGCACGACCAGCATCAGCATACCGGCAGCCAACACCAGCTTGATAATGGCCGGCTTGCGTTGGCCGGGCGGCTGGTTGCGTAGCCAGACCCACGCAACAACCGCCATTACAACAACCAGAAGCGTTAGTGGCACTCGGATACCCCGGGCCAATTGGCCCACTGGATGATTGGAATAAGCGCTATCTGATCTGTTGAGTCAAACGCTTGACCTCCGGGGAGCTGCGGCTGGAATAGTCCCGCAGCGCTTTGGCTCCCCCGGAAGCATAGACCGCAACAGCGGCCATAAGATCCTTAAGCACCTGAGGGCTGTTGCGATCAAAGGGTGCGTAAGCGCCCCCCGACAGTTTGCTCACCTGCTGGAACACTGCCCTGGCGTGTGCGTCGGCACCCTCATGGAACATAAATACCGGGGTTTTCAACATGCCCAGCTCCCCGGCAATATGGCAGAGTTCGTCCACAGGCTCCTCACAACAATCCCCGATAAACACCACGGCCTTGACTGCCTTTGCCCGGGTTTCTTTTCTGACATGCGCCAACACCCTGCTAATCTGGGTACGTCCGCCCAGGCAGGAAACGCCGTTCATCAGGTTAAGCAGCTGGCTGGTCTCGCTGACAAACCCCGTGGCCTTGAATTCTCCAAAACCGCGGTAGTAGCAAAGCTGAATCGCCAGTCCGCCCAAATCCTTGGTCGCCAGGAAAAGCTCACTCTGCAAGTGGCAAGCCTGATCCCAGGTAGCCTCCCGGCTGGCGGTGGCATCCAAAGCGAAAATCAGCCGGCCCTGCCCACCATAATCTCCGCCACCCTGCTTGGGCAGTTTGCGGACCTGATGTATAAACTGGTCTACCGACTTTTGATCGGATTTGGTACGGAGCTCTTTTTCGGACATATGCTTTTGCAAACCGCCTCGCGCAGCCAATGTATTATTGCAAGCTTAGGGGAAAGGCTACGCAATTCACAGGCCCGGCG
>JBBQMX010000158.1:0-5536 GCA_038329375.1 Pseudomonadales bacterium
TGGTCATGCCTGATGGCAGCGTGATGGTGTTCAACGGCGGTAACCGGGATGGCGTAGTGGGGCCCGGGCTTGATAGCCCGATCCAGGTTGCCGAGCGGTTTGATCCGGAGACCGGTATCTGGACTGAAATGGCAACCTCGAAGCGTCCCCGTACCTACCACAACACGGCGATTCTGATGCCTGACGGCCGTGTCCTGATAGGTGGCCATGCGCCGATCAACACTGCGTACCTGTCCAGCATCAATCTGGAGGATTTCGGGTTCTCGCCAAATGATGGCCGCGATCCCAGCTTCGAGATCTACACTCCACCCTATGCCGAGCGTGATGACCGTCCGGAAATCCTGAATGCACCGCCATCTTTGACCGCAGGCCAGACCTTTAAGGTGAAGGTAAATGATGCGTCGGCAGATAAGGTATTGCTGATCCGCCGATCGGTGATGACCCACCTGGTCGACGGTGACCAGCGTACTATAGAGCTGCCGGTGCAGACACGAAACGGTAACACCCTGACATTGAAAATGCCGGATCGCCACAGTGTAGTCCCGGCTGGCAAGTACATGCTGTTTGTCAGCAAAGACAGCGACATCGGCCGTGTTCCGTCAGTAGCCGCATCCATTACGGTGGTCAATACCGGCCTCGAATGCATGGCAATGGCGGACGCCGACACGCCAGCAGATACTGTTGAAGATACCACGACCGCTGAAGTTGAGCCTGAAACAACCGGCACCTCTACCGACGACAGCGCCAGCGAAGACAGTGGGCTGGTGGAGAATGTGTTCGGCCTGTTCGGGTTTTAAACGATGAGCCTCGTCCTTCGCAGGGGAGCAGGGATGCTCTTTCTGTTCGTCGTCCTGAATGTTGTCACCATGCACAGTGCCAGGGTGGCGGCCCACGGGGCGGATGCAATCGATAACGTCCCGGATGGGGTCGTTATGGCTCGGCTTGCGGAAATGCCGGATATTTCCGGTCTGCAGGTGATTCTGCTGGATGGTGTGCCTCAAGGCATCATGGTCAGCTATCGGGGTAGTCGGGAACTTGAGGTTTCGGGTTTTAACGGAGAGCCGTTTCTCAGGTTTGACCGTGAGGGCGTGGTGGCGAATACCGACAGTGCGACCTGGCGGGCGATGCAGCCTGCTGAAAACACTGCTCCTCGCGAGTCTGGCTGGCTGCGGGTTTCAGAAACCGGAAGCTACGGCTGGATGGACCCGAGACTCAGCCCTGAGTTCGCGCCGCAACACGGTAGTCAGCGTAAGGAGTTGGATGGCTGGCAAATCAATGTCCGGATTGATGGAGAAAACAGCGGCCGGATTGGCGGCATGATTTACTGGCAGCCTTTACATACAGCGTCTGCCCAGAGTCTTTAATCCGCACTATCAGCTGTCAGTCAGAGGATTGGCTGACAGCTTTTTATTTGCCCGCAGTCAAAGAATGACGGTTGATACCAGATAACCGGTATACAGAGCGTAAACCACCATCAGGGCAAACCCCTCAAGACGATTAATTCGGCCTTGCCGCCCGGAGAAACTGAAGCCCATAAAAAACAGGGCAACGGTTAATGCGGTCATCAGTGCCCAGTCCCGATACAAAACTGCAGGCTCGACCGCCAAAGGATGAATGGCTGCAGCGATACCCACCACCGCCAGGGTATTGAAAATCCCGGAACCCAGTATGTTCCCCAGCGCAAGATCATGCTCCCCTTTTCTGATCGCCACCAGTGACGATGCCAGCTCGGGCAACGAGGTGCCGATGGCCACAACCGTCAGGCCGATGACCAGGTCGCTTACGCCGAGGCTTTGAGCCACGGTTACGGCGCCCCAGACCAACACCCGGGAACTGACCACCAGCAGCACCAGCCCGATGAGCAGCCACATCAGCGCTTTGTTCAGCGCCATGGGGTGGGCGATCATTTCACTGTCAACGTCGCCCGTCAGGGCGTCAGGGCCTTTGCGCATGCCCTGAACAATCGACCAACCCATAACCACCGCAAAAGCACCCAGCAAACCCCAGGCATCCATGCGGGAGAGCTCTCCATCCAGTAATTGCCAGCCTGCCAGCAGCGAGATGGCAAACAGCAGAGGGAGTTCCTTGCGCAAAACCTGAGAGTGCACATTGATTGGACTGATCAGCGCCACCAGACCTATGATCAGCGCGATATTGGTGATGTTGGAGCCGTAGGCATTGCCAAGGGCCAGGCCGGGGTTGCCATCGGAGGCTGCTATGGCAGAAACCACCATTTCAGGGGCAGAGGTGCCGAAACCGATCACCACCATGCCAATTAGCAGCGGGGGCATTCCGGCGTGTTTTGCGGTGGCGGCTGCACCTTCTACAAATCGATCAGCACTCCAGACCAGTAGCACCAGCCCACCCAGGATTGCCAGAAACGCCATTGTCATCGTAAAACCTCAGTCAATTACATGGCCAGGCAGGAAGAACCCTGCTTAACCCGCAGTGTAAGCAATGAAAAGGAGGACAAAATACCTCAGGTAGTTTACAAAAGTAAGGCCGGGCAGAGGGCACAAGGCGTAGTTTAGAAGCTTCCTGGTGGTTCGGGTGACTTGCCGCCGGTTCTGTTAGCGGCGCACCGCAAAATTTCCATCGTATAACGCCGTTGTAACCGTGCGATGTTCAATCAGATGCGAAACGCAATTTATTAACCGGAAGAAAAGCGGGATAATCGGCACAATTTCCAACTTGCTAAAGTGAGAAACTAATGTCCGCTAGACAGGCAGATATAGTGCTGGTCGGAGGTGGCGTCATGAGCGCCACCCTCGGCACGATGCTCAGGCAACTCGATCCGTCCCTGGACATCATCATGATAGAGCGTCTTGATCACATCGCCCATGAGAGCACCGACGGATGGAACAACGCAGGCACCGGGCATGCCGGTTATTGTGAACTCAACTACACCCCTGAAACCGAGGATGGTGATGTAGAGATTCAGCGGGCGCTGACGATTAACGCTTCGTTCGAAGTGTCGTTGCAGTTGTGGTCATATATGGTGGAGCAGGGCATGCTGCCCAAGGCCTCCTCGTTCATCAACCGGACGCCCCATCAGAGTTTTGTCTGGGGTGAGGAGAACGTCGAGTTTCTGCGCAAGCGCTACGAAAAACTGAGCGCCCACCACCTTTTCAGTGAGATGAAGTTTTCTGACGCTCCGGAGCAGTTGAAAGAGTGGATGCCGCTGGTGGTTAATCATCGGGATCCGATGCAGCCGGTTGCCGCAACCAGGGTTGAGCATGGCTCAGACGTTGATTTTGGTTCGCTGACCCGTAGCATGGTGGAATACCTGCAAAGCCAGCCCAACTTCGAACTGATGCTGGGTCATCCGGTGCGCTCCATGGCTCAGCGGGACAACGGTCGCTGGAAAGTAAGAGTGCGGGATGAAAAAACCGGCGTTACCAAAAAGCTGGAGGCCGGCTTTGTGTTCCTCGGGGCCGGGGGCGCAGCATTACCTCTGCTGCAGAAATCCGGTATCGATGAGGCGCATGGATACGGTGGCTTTCCTGTCAGTGGCCAGTGGCTGGTGTGCCAGAAGCCGGAAATCGTCAAGCAACACGGCTCGAAGGTTTACGGCAAGGCCCCTGAGGGGGCGCCGCCGATGTCCGTTCCCCACCTGGATACGCGGATTATCAATGGCAAGCCGGCTCTGCTGTTCGGCCCATACGCAGGCTTCACCACCCGGTTCCTGAAGCAGGGTTCGGTGTTCGATTTATTCGGCTCGGTCAAGACCAATAACCTGCGCTCGATGATGTCAGCTGGCAAGACCAATATGGACCTGACGCGCTATCTGATCGGTGAGGTTTTCCAGTCTCATGAGGATCGCGTTGAAGCCTTGAAAAACTTCTACCCGGATGCCGATGAACAAGACTGGACACTGCAGATGGCCGGCCAGCGGGTGCAGATTATCAAGGAAGGCCCGAACGGCGGCGGCAAGCTGGAATTTGGTACCGAAATTGTTGCCTCGAAGGATGGCACACTTTCCGCTCTGCTAGGCGCTTCTCCTGGCGCTTCCACCGCAGTTCACGCCATGATTGACGTGATCGAACGGTGTTTCCCCGAGCGCATGAAGGACCCCGCCTGGCAGGAACAGATGAAAACTATGGTGCCATCTTATGGACAGTCACTTGTTGACGACGAAGCACTTTTGAGGGATGTGCGGGCCCGAACCCTGAGCGCGTTGGGGTTATCCGGCAGGAACAGTTAGCGATCCAGATGAGTCGTTAAACGAACTTGTTCAATTACCATTCCAGCCCTTATGCCGAAAGGCTTCCAGAGATTTTTTTGATCTCATTCCGGGCTTCGGATTTCAAATTCGGGCTACAGACGTGTACCTTTGCAACCAAACATGTCGCAGCAAGAGGTACTACGAATGGCAAAGCGAGAGACTGTAAACCGAGATCCGAACAAAGGTTATGTCGCACTTTTGGGTTGGAGTCTGAATGCTGTTGAGGCAGCTGAACGGTTTGATCGACGCTATGTGGTTGTGGCGCCGGACTGGGCTGAGACCTATTGCAAGGAACACGATATTCCCTATGTGCCCTGGAACTTCGAGCGCCTGAATGACCGTTCGATGGAGATTGCCCAAACCCTGAAGGATATGGGCGTGGATGTGGCAATCCCACTGTTCGAGGAGACTGTCGAATGGGCGGGCGCAATCAATTCGGTATTGATGGATAACCCACGTCTGTTTGGCCAGGCCATGTTGCTTCGTGACAAGGCGCTCATGAAGCGCCGTGCTCAGCTGGGGGGTATCCGGGTAGGTATTTTTGAGGAAGCCCACGACAAGGCTGACGTTATCCGATTCCTGAAGCGGGTCAACCAGACCCTGCTCAAGCTGGACGGTGACCCCAATGACCCGATTCACCTGAAGGCCTTTGATAAAGCTGGCTGTCTTGGTCACCGCGTTATCCGCACACCGGACGAGGTTGACGGCATCCCGGAAGAAGAGTTTCCGGTGTTGATGGAGTCTCACCTCGATGGTTGGGAATTTGCGGTGGAAGCCTGGATTCATAATGGCAAAATCCGGTTTCTCAACATTTCCGAGTATGTCACTCTCGGATATTCGGTATTCGTACCGGCCACTCCTGAACTTGAACAGTATCGGGAGGCTATTACCAGACAGATCGAGAAGCTGATCAAGACATTTGATATTGAGTTCGGCTTTATTCATCCTGAATACTTTGTTACCAGTGACGGAGAGATGTACTTTGGCGAGGTGGCTTATCGCCCACCCGGTTTCAAGGTGTTTGAACTGCTTGAACGTGCCTATGGGTTTAACGCCTATCAGGGTATGATCATGTCGTTTGATCCGAAGACTACCGAGGAAGAAATCACAAATTTCTTTCCGAAAGAAGTGGTCGGCGCCAAAGGTGTTGCCGGCTGTTTCGGGGTGTATCCCCGTCGTCGGGTCGTCAGCAAGCTGGAAATTCCAGCCGAGACCGAAGATCATGATTATTTCGAGTCTCATGAACTGACGCCACCGGTCGAAGAAACGGTAACCAAGCGAACAGCGTTTGGTACTCACTGGGGTTTGATC
>JBBQMX010000159.1:0-5528 GCA_038329375.1 Pseudomonadales bacterium
TAAAATGGATTTCTTCGCTGCGCATCCGCCGTGTTTCGCGAATCCAGGTTACCAGCTCTTTGCGGGTCTGATGAGGTATTGCGTTGGCTGCCAAGGCGTCTTCTTGCATGTCGCCCCCTGTCAGCTGGATGTTGCCCTGCCCACTTGTATCCGGAGCGGCGTGCTCCACCGCCTGATTATCGTTGGCTTGCTCGGGCTTCGGCTGCGTAAGTCCGACGTTGGCAGGCTGCCAGTGGTTCAGCTTGGCAGACACGTGAAGAAACCTTAGGCGGTCAATAAGAATAGTGCCTTCAATTTCCCGATGGCCGGCCTCTTCGAGCCAGTCTCCGACTTCGATGCGCAGGGGTTCGCCCTTGTAGTCGGGCGGGAAAGATTGATACCAGCCAGCGGTTGCCAACACACGGTAACGACCGCTTTGTTCGAGACGCTGAGCCGCATTGTTCAGGGACAGCTCGCTTCTTGGTACCAGCTTCAGATCACTCCGGCGTTGGCCGTCCTGACCGATGACCCAAAGCTCCTTGTCTGCATCTGCGACCTCTGGATGGCGGCTGGCCATCTGTTCTTCGACCGATCCACTGTCAAGCTTGCGCTCGAGTAGCACGATCTCCGCCCGATAGGCATCGCTGTCTTGTGCCAGAGCAGGAGGCGAGATCAATGCGACAGCAATAAAGGCGCCGAGGATCTGACTGGGATACAGAAAGCCGAAGAATCGCAAAGGTGTTCTCCAAATATAAGTCATATAGATCGCCCCGTATGCTGAAAGCCAGCAACTGTATGGCGGTATTTTCAAATTACGCGGGCTGGCGGTTCAGTTCGGTGCCAATTGTCCCAGCATGTTTGCAACGCCGTCGAGTTTACCATCGGTAGACGTATCCTTCAGCCGGAACCTGAAGCTGTTTGCACCCTCAAGTCGATATTGCTCCGGAGATTGTTGCACTTTTTTAACCAGTATCAGTGGGTCGACCGGTGTTGCACTGCCGAATTCGAGCCGTGCCCATTCTTTGCCCGCGTCTATTTTAGTGATGCCGAGGCTCTCCGCCAGCAATCGCAGTTCGGCCTGGCGCATCATATTCTTGGCCGGAACAGGCAACAGCCCGAAGCGATCAATCATCTCTACCTGAAGTTCTTTTAATGCGTCTTTGGTGTCGACACTCGCGATACGCTTATAAAGCATCAGGCGATTGTGAACATCGGGCAGGTAATCATCAGGGATGAGGGCAGGAATGCGCAGGTTGATTTCGGTGCCGTGACTGAGCGGCAACTCAGCGTTGGGTGTCCTGCCTTCACGAATGGCGGTAACCGCCTCGTCCAGCAATTGCATATAGAGGGTAAAGCCAATGCTTTCGATCTGGCCGCTTTGCTCTTCGCCCAAAAGCTCTCCGGCGCCCCGTATTTCGAGGTCATGGGTGGCCAGCATAAAGCCGGCGCCCAGATCCTGAGCCTCCGAAATGGCCTCTAGACGCTTTTTGGCATCGGAAGTAATGGTTTTTGGCGGCGGCGTCAGCAGATAGGCATAGGCCTGGTGGTGTGATCGCCCGACCCGGCCGCGGAGCTGATGTAGCTGGGCCAGTCCGAATTTATCTGCACGCTCAATGATGATGGTATTGGCGCTGGGGATGTCGATGCCGGTTTCGATGATGGTGGTGCAGACCAGAACGTTAAAGCGTTTGTGGTAAAAGTCCGACATGATCTGTTCCAGGTCGCGCTCCCGCATCTGGCCGTGGGCCACTCCGATCCGGGCCTCGGGAATAAGTCGGCGAAGATCTTCGGCAGTTTTCTGGATGGTGTTCACTTCATTGTGGAGAAAATACACCTGACCACCCCGAAGGATCTCCCGGAGAATCGCCTCTTTTACCATGGGTTCTTCCCGCTGACGCACAAACGTCTTGACGGACAGCCGCCGGGCAGGGGGTGTGGCGATGATAGACAAGTCCCTCAGGTGTCCCATTGCCATGTTCAGGGTTCTCGGAATCGGTGTTGCTGTTAGTGTCAGCAGATCCACTTCGGCCCGCAATGCTTTGAATTTCTCCTTCTGCTGAACCCCGAATCGATGCTCCTCGTCAATGATGACCAGCCCCAGATTCTTGAAGGATACGTCGCCCTGAATAAGCTTGTGGGTGCCGATCACAATGTCTGCCTGGCCCTCGTGAATGCGCCCCAGCGCTGTTTTGGTCTGGGCGGCGCTACGAAAGCGGCTCAATAATTCCACCGTGACCGCGGTGTCTGAAAAGCGGTCTCTGAATGATTCATAATGCTGTTGGGCCAGCAGGGTGGTGGGCACCAGAACGGCGACCTGCTTACCGGAAAAGGGAGCAATGTAGGCTGCCCGCATGGCAACTTCGGTCTTGCCAAAGCCCACATCACCGCAAACCAGGCGGTCCATCGGGCGCTCGCCGGTCATATCATCGATAACCGCTTCAATGGCTGCTTGCTGGTCGGGGGTTTCCTCAAACGGGAAACCCGCCGCGAAAGCGCGATAGGCCTCCTCGGGGTTATCGAACTGAAAGCCCTGACGGGCCTCGCGACGGGCATAGACGTCCAGTAGCTCGGCTGCGGTGTCGCGAATTTTCTCCAGCGCTTTCTGTTTCGATTGGCTCCAGCGTTCTGTGCCCAACTTGTGCAGCGGGGCGTGCTCGGTGTCGTTGCCTGCGTAACGGGAGATCAGATGAAGGCTGGATACCGGAACGTAGAGTTTCGAGCCGCCAGCGTATTCCAGCATCAGGAATTCGGCAGCCTCGCCTTCAACAGTAATGGTCTCAAGGCCCTGATAACGACCGACACCGTGATCGATATGTACCACCGGGGCGCCGATACGCAGTTCCGACAGATCCCGATAGCCGGAATCGTTCAGCTCAGTAGGTTTGTCCCGGCGCCGGCGCTGTAGCACCCGCTCACCGAATAGCGCGGTCTCGGTGATCAGCGCGAGTCCGTGCTCGGTGAGCAGCAGGCCCTCTTCCATCGGTCCGATAGTGATGCCCAGCAAACAATCCGGGTCATCCCGGAAGGCTTGCCAGCCGTCAACGGTTTGTGCTTTAAGCCGGTTTTCACCCAGGCTTTCAATCAGTGCCTCGCGACGGCCGGATGATTCGGCACAGATCAGCACCCGTCCGGTGAAGTCATTGATAAACCTGCGCAGACGGCCGGCCGGATCGTTTGCTCTGCCATCCATGGAGACATCAGGTAGCGAGGCCGTTCTGCAGGCAGTTTCTCTGACCGCCGCAGCTTCCGGGGCTTGCGTGCAGGGGGTTACCCTGGGGAAGTGTTTTAACAGACCAAGAAGCTCTTCTTTTAATAAAAACAGCTGGCTCGGCGCAAGAATCGGCCGGAACCGGTCATGGCGCCGCTCCTCATAGCGGCTAGCGGTATCTGCCTGAAACTGGTCAATAGCGGTCTCAAGCTCTGGTTCGGTAAACAGCTGGGTCTGGCCAGGGAGGTAATCAAACAGGGTAGCTGTATGGTCAAAAAACAGCGGCAGGTAATATTCAACGCCGGGGGGTGTGATGCCATGGGAGACATCCTGATAGATCGGTGCGTCTTTGGCGGCATTCGGGAAGTGTTCGAACCAGCGGTTACGAAAGCCGGAGCGGGCTTCCTTGTGCCAGGGAAACTCATTGGCTGGCAGTAATTCGATCCGTTCTATGCGGTCGATGGAGCGCTGGGTTTCCGGATCAAAGGTGCGCAGAGTTTCTATTTCATCATCGAACAGGTCAATTCGGTAGGGCATTGAAGCGCCCATGGGAAAAATATCCAGTATCGCGCCCCGGACAGCGTACTCCCCATGTTCGTAGACGTTGTCTGCATGGCGGTAGCCGGCGGCTTCAAGTTGCAGGCGCCAGCTGCCAATGTTGAGGGTCTGGCCTATTTCCAGCAACAGCGTATTGCCTTGCAGGTAAGCCACCGGCGGCAGCCGGT
This sequence comes from Pseudomonadales bacterium, assembly GCA_038329375.1. Classification (GTDB taxonomy): domain Bacteria; phylum Pseudomonadota; class Gammaproteobacteria; order Pseudomonadales; family Oleiphilaceae; genus Marinobacter. The sequence continues at coordinate 3,913 of JBBQMX010000159.1, forward strand.
GCATCAATGTGCGGGCGGGCACTACGAGCAGGCCATGACTGATTCGGGGTAACCGATGCAGGGTGCGTATTCGGCGCGAGCTGATGTCCTGGTGGGGCGAGAACATGTCGTAGGGCAGTGTTTCCCAGTCCGGCAACGAGAGCAGCTCCAGGCCGTCGGGTGTGATCGCGGGCTGATCTTCGTCGAAGGACAGTCCGAGATAGAACCGCATGGCCTGTTCAAGCCGAATGGCTTCATTGGTACTGCGGGTGATGACCAGTGTCAGACCGTGGTGCTGCCGGGCGCTCTCGCAAAAAGCCAGCGCCTCGCTGCTGCCATAGAGACCACTCCATATCTGGTGATCTGCCGCCTTGACCGGGAATGGCGGCGCTAGCAGTGCATGCTGCGTGGAGCCAGCCTGGGCAGCGCGGGCTTCATTTTGGGCAGTGCTGGTCAGATTGCCTTTGATAGTGTCTTGTGGCATGAGTGGCGATGGGCTCCTGGGCCGACATTCGATTGACTGGGTTGCGATCAGGTCGCTCATTCTAGCGACCGAATGTGGCCGTGTCATGGCGGGCGCTTAATTTGCGCTTGCGGGGATTAAATTGGATAATATGCACCCAAATTTCAGCGCTAACAGCAGAGGTCTAATCGTGAGTCACGAACAGATGAATGAGCACCTGTCCGACTGGACGGAAAGGGAATCCACCGCCGAAGCGATGATCCCCCTGATTGGTCGCCTGTACCGCAAAAACAACGTAGTTACCTCGATCTACGGGCGCGCGGTGATCAATCAGTCGGTGATCGGTATTCTGCGTTCACACCGGTTCGTCAGGCAGGTCGAAGACAGCGAGCTGTCCGTACATGACACCCTGCCGCTTCTGGAAGCGATGGACAAGCTCGAACTGGGCCGCGCCCATGTTGATATTGGCAAGCTCGCCATAAAATACGTCAACGGGGGCCGCCAGGGTACGATTGAGGCGTTCCTCAGATCCGAGATCGGTGCTATTGTCGGTCAGTACGATGCACAGTCGCGGGAAGACGCTGAGAACGACACCAAGGATATCGTTCTTTATGGTTTTGGCCGTATCGGCCGTTTGCTTGCCCGCATCCTCATTGAAAAAGCCGGTGGCGGTAATAATTTACGCTTGCGCGCTATTGTTGTGCGCCAGGGCGGTGCCGACAATGACCTCGAAAAGCGTGCAAGCCTGCTGCGTCGGGATTCCGTGCATGGCGCTTTCAATGGCACCATAACCATTGACGAGAAAGATTCTGCGATTATCGCCAACGGCAATTATATTAAAGTGATCTACTCTGATGGTCCCGACAAGGTGGATTACACCAGCTACGGCATCAACAACGCGATTGTCATCGACAATACCGGTATGTGGCGCGATGAAGAGGGCCTCGGGCTGCATTTGAAGTCCAAGGGTGTCAGCCGGGTGATGTTGACAGCGCCGGGCAAGGGCAATATCAAGAACATTGTTCATGGCATCAATAATGATAGCATTACCGCGGACGACCGCATTCTGTCCGCAGCTTCTTGTACCACAAACGCCATAACGCCGGTACTGAAAGCCATTTATGACGAGTACGGCATTGAGGATGGTCATGTTGAGACGGTTCACTCCTACACC
>JBBQMX010000160.1:0-5492 GCA_038329375.1 Pseudomonadales bacterium
ATCTTCGTGGTTCAGGTGCACATCGGTGGGTTCGATCAGTTCTCCAGATATGTTGAACAGCATGATGCCGCTACAGCACAGTAACCGTTGCTGAAGTATCACAAAGGCGCGCATCCTGAGGATGCGCGCCTTTTTGATACTTCAGCAACGGTTACTGTGCTGAAGCGGCATCATGCTGTTCAACATATCTGGAGAACTGATCGAACCCACCGATGTGCACCTGACCCACGAAGATCTGGGGGACCGTCTCAACCGGCTTACCGATGGTTTTTCCAAGGTCGGCCTTGCTGATGCTCTCTTCGACAATATCAATGTAACGGAAGGGAATTTCCTTGATCTCACACAGATCTTTGGCAAGTACGCAGAAGCCACAGCTTGAGCGACCAAAAATCGTTACTTGATCCATAACAAAACTCCCTGGAGTTCGTTCAATGTAAGCGATGACAAACTTCATTGTAGCCATCGCTATCAAAACCATCACAATGGTGACAGAGCTTCTTCAGGAATCAAACATCAGAGTTCGAATGATTCCTATAGCGAAAAATGATCGGGACGGAGCGAAGATGCATGCAGGCGCTCATGCACAATAGCCTGTACATTTTTTCGAGTACCCGTGGTCATTCAATCTTCCGGAGTGGTATTTGGAGTACTTGAGCCTTTTTCTGACAGCCTTTGCGGCGGCGACAATATTACCGGCGTACTCAGAAGTCTTGCTGGGTGGACTGGCTACCCAGGGCTACGCCATCCCATGGCTCTGGTTCTGGGCGACTCTGGGAAACACCCTTGGTTCGGTTATTAATGGGGTTATCGGCAGACAAGTTGAGCGCTTTAAGGATAAACGCTGGTTTCCGATAACAGACAAACAACTGGAGAGTGCTCGGGCTCGTTTTAATCGTTACGGGCAGTGGTCTCTGCTGATGGGGTGGCTACCCATCGGCGGAGATGCTCTGACGCTGATAGGCGGGATTATGAGAGTGCCCTGGCTGAATTTTGTGGTATTGGTGGCTATCGGCAAGGGTGCTCGTTACGCCGTGGTGCTTTGGCTGGTAATGGAAGCTTCAGCCACGGTGAGCTGACGCTTTGATCTTTGACCGTTCATTCGTCCGGTGCACCGTATAGATAGCGCCTGAGCAAGTCCTCACCATTAAACTCGGCATTTAACACGGCGATGAACGTGTAGACCCCGATCAGCTTGCGATTCAGGAAAACGAATTCCTTCGGAGGCACCCGGAAGTATCGGCTAATGGCGGAGCGTGCTGCCTGTCGGGCAACCCGGGACGGCAAGTCACTCTGCTTCCAGCGATACTGGCCGTGTTCGTTAACAGCGTTCGGGGGCCACTGGTCTGCGTCTTCTGCAAGCGGCTCAAGCACAGACATACAGACCTCACCAAACCGTTTGAGTATTTCGGCAGGCCATTCAGAGCTCATGAAACGCAGCTCTACCCCACCTTCTATGACGGCTTCGAGGTCACCTTCATAGGAAGCCCGGATCATCCTGATCACCGGTTCGAGAAAGCTATCGGGATAGCTTTGTACCGCACCGAAATCGAGCAGAACGATCTGGTCGCTTGCATTCGTATTGCCGGGCTCGCCGGCAATACGAATGCGATAATTACCGAAATTGGGGTCAGTCTGCATTTCTCCCCACTCGAACAGCTCCTTGAAGAACAGCTCCAGTGCCGCGCGTCCCAGCTCGCTGCGACGATCGAGTGAAAGTTCCTTTACCACAACCGAGCTTACCGAATGGCCGGGCTCATAGGTGGACGCGATGATATGGTCTGTCGAATATTCGGGTAGCACCCTCGGCACTACAAAGCGGGAATCTCCATCCAGCATCTGGCGAAATTTCTCAGTGGTTTTGGCCTCAAGATGATAATCCACCTCCCGGTGCATCATCTGCCTCACCTCTTCAAGCCAGTCGTTGAATTCCGGCCCAAAGGACACCAGTCTGGCGATGCGCAACAGTTGGGTGACTGAATCAAGGTCACTGTCCACCGCGTCGGCGACGCCCGGGTACTGAACTTTGAGCACCAGTTCGAGATCGTCACTGCGACGACGCGCACGGTGCACCTGGCCCAGGGAGGCGGCACCAATCGGGTCATGGTCAACATCCAGTTCACCGTAGCGCTGTTCCCCCAGCTCTTCTTTCAGCACCCGTTCAATGGCGGCCCATTCCAGTGACGTGGTCTGATCTTCCAGGGTATGCAACGCCTCAGTTACTTCTTCCGGTAAAAAGTGTTCGCCATAGAGTGCCATGACCTGACCGATCTTGACCACGCTGCCTTTGAGCTTACCCAGTTCGTCTACCAGGAATTCGGCTTGGCTCGACAGCATCTTGCGGTGGCGCTTTTCGCGATGTTCCTTGCTGCCGAACCAGTTGGTCGCCATATGGGATGCCATCCGGGTACCAGCAAAAAGCCCTGCACGGGTCAGGGTCAGTCTTCGCTCGAAACTGCCGGTTTTAATACGGGCTACGGAATTTCCTGGACGTTTGGAGGCCATCAATACCTTTCCGGGTTCTGGAATTTCGTCTATTTAAACATTATACGGGTACACAGCGTTGCATGGTCACTGCTGCACCGCAACCGCATCAGGATGTAATGCGGTCTGCGACGCCGAAGCCGAGGCGTGATGCCAGCTCATCAGTCAGAACACAGGCCAAGTCGGCCACCGTTGCGCCGGGGGCATAATCCTGGACCTGGCTCATGGCCATACCAGCGTAACCGCAAGGGTTGATGCGAGTATACGGTTCCATATCCATCCTGACATTCAACGCCAAGCCATGGAAAGAGCAGCCACGACGAACTCGCAAACCGAGAGAGGCTATTTTTGAATCGCCGACGTAAACGCCAGGAGCATCCGGGCGGGGAGCAGCGTCAATGCCTTGGGTAGCCAGAGCGCTCACCAATGACTGCTCAATCAGATCTACAAGTGCCCTGATGCCTATTTTCGAGCGGCTGAGGTCGATCATCAGGTAGATCACCAACTGGCCGGGTCCGTGGTAAGTCACCTGGCCACCGCGGTCCACCTGCACAACTGGGATATCATCCGGCGCAAGAATATGTTCGGCCTTGCCTGCCTGACCCTGGGTGAAAACCGGCGGGTGCTCCAGACACCAGAGTTCGTCTGGTGTTTCCGGGCCCCGGGAGGCTGTCAGGTCTTTCATCGCCTGCCAGGTCTCGAGGTAGGGCTGAGTACCCAGCGACCGGATAATCAGCTTGGGCATCGTCGTCACAGCACCATATGAACGCGCCCACTGGCTTTGAGCTCTTCAAACAGAGCTTTAAGCTGGGGCTCACCGGTAGCAAATATTCTCAGACTTACAGAGGAAAAACGACCTTTGCTGCTGTCATTGACCGTGATGTCCCCGTCTTTGATACCGGGGGCATGGCGCTCCACCATAACCGTTACGAACTCCGTGAAGTCCGGCGCAGCGTCACCGATTACTTTGATCATATAATCACAGGGAAACTCGATTTTTGGTGGTTTCTGTTCACTCACAGCCGCTGACTCCTTTTCTGCCATTAGAACAACTGGATGAAGAAAAGTTTGATCGCATCCCATATGCGCTTGAAAAAGCCTCCTTCCTCCACGCTTTCAAGGGCAAGAATAGGCTCATCTACGATGACTTCGCCATCCAGCGATACCTTCACCCTGCCAAGTTCCTGGCCGGTCTCAATTGGCGCCTTGATGACATTGTCCACATCGACGACGGATTCCAGTGATGATTTCGAGCCCCTTGGAATCGTAACAAACACATCGTCTTTCACGCCCAGTTTAATCTGGTTTGCCTGGCCACCCCAAATCTGGCTGTCCAGCAACTTCTGGCCGGCACTGAACAGGCGCTCGTTGGTATAATAGCGAAAACCGTAATTCAGCATTTTCTGAACTTCCTGAGCGCGGGCAGCTGGGCTGTCTGTCTTCATCACCACCGCTATAAAACGGGTATCTTCTCGCTTGGCAGAAGCCACAAGGCAGTAGCCTGCTTCTTCGGTATGTCCGGTTTTAAGCCCGTCAACCGTTGGGTCCCGCCATAACAATGTATTGCGGTTCGGTTGGCGAATATTATTGAAAGTGAAATGCTTATCCGCATACAGCGGATAATTTTCCGGGTAATCAACGATGATGGCTTTTGCCAACAGCGCAAGATCGTAAGCTGAGGAGTATTGCTCGGGAGAAGGCAGCCCGGTGGCATTGACGAATTGGGTGTCCTTCATGCCAAGCAGTTGTGCCTGCTGATTCATCACGTCGGCAAACGCACTCTCGCTGCCTGCAACAAACTCGGCCAGGGCAACACTGGCATCGTTACCCGACTGGATGATCACGCCCTTCAACAAATCTTCCACCGAGACCTGAGTGCCCTCTTTGACAAAGGTGCGTGAGCCGCCGGTGCGCCAGGCATTGACGCTGATCGGAACCATATCAGACATGGCAATACGGCCTTCGTCCAGCTCTCTCTCGACAATGTAGGCTGTCATCATCTTGGTCAGGCTGGCAGGTGGAAGCCGCTCGTGGCTATTACCTTCGATCAGGACTTTGCCGCTGAACGGATCCATCAGAACAAAGGAACCCGCACCAATCGACGGAGGCGAAGGAATCAAGACCGATTGACCAAGGGCGCTGCTCGCCATGAGCGAGAGAAGCAGAACTGCAATGATGTTTCTGAACATAGAAGTTGCCATGAGTGCTTTTAGTATCAATAGATGTATTTCAGTAGTGGACCATCATACCGGATGAGCGGCCCAATACCGGGTATTAGCGAGAATCTGTCAGGACAATCGCCTGATCGAACCCACGACTGGCCAGCGCTTGCTGTTCACGCTTTGCTTCGTCGGCGTTTCCGAACGGGCCTACCTGAACACGATGGAACGATCCGGATGCGGTTTCCACCTTGCGTACACGAACCGATTGCCCAGTCTGTTGACGCACCTTTTCCCGCAAACCATCTGCAGGACTGCGCTGACTGAAAGAGCCCAACTGCACGTATAGCGCTTCACCGGTTTCTCTGGTCTGTTCTGCCACCTTAACGGGTGCCTCAGCATCGGGATAGCGCTCACCTGCGAGGGTCATACTGCCGTCCTGCCGAACCGTTATGGCAGCCACTTCGACCCGAGCGGTTCCTCTGGACTGATAACCAAGCTTTTTTGCCGCTGCGTATGAAAGGTCAATCAGCCGGTCGCCGTGAAAAGGGCCTCGATCATTTACCCTTACGACCACCGATCGACCATTATCAAGGTTGGTCACCCGTGCATAACTCGGGATTGGCAAGGATTTATGCGCCGCCGACATGGTGTACATGTCAAACGTTTCACCGTTAGACGTTTTATGACCATGAAACTTTTCACCGTACCAACTGGCGATACCCCGCTCAACGTAACCGTCGGCCGACGCCATCACATAATATTGATTACCCCAAACCGTGTAGGGCGACTTGTTGCCCGCCGTGCGTGGGGCCTCATAGCGCGGGCGAGCATTCTCAAGACCACTCACAT
>JBBQMX010000161.1:0-5471 GCA_038329375.1 Pseudomonadales bacterium
CTGGTTGGGGGGCACTGTATCGGTGTTGATCCCTATTATCTGACCCATAAAGCCCAGGCGGTGGGTTACCATCCGGAAATGATTCTGGCCGGCCGGCGAGTTAACGACAACATGGGTGCTTATGCGGCCTCAGAGCTGATAAAGGCCATGATCAAATCAGGTCAGAAGATTGCGAATGCCCGCGTTCTTATAATGGGGCTTACTTTCAAGGAAAACTGTCCGGATTTAAGGAACACCCGGGTAGTCGATGTTATCCGGGAATTGAGAGAATTTGGTTGTGACGTGGTAGTGACTGACTGCTGGGCTGATAGCGCAGAGGCACAACATGAATATGGTTTGACGCTAGTAGATACTCCGGAGAAGGGCGCATTTGAAGCGTTAATTATTGCCGTACCGCATCGTGAATATGCAGAGATGAGCCCGGTTAACTTCCGGGATTTTCTGAAGCCCCAAGGTGTACTTTTTGACTTGAAAGGAATATTACCGTTGGGTGGTGCTGATTTGCGTTTGTAGATGAATGATGTCCGCTTATTATTTGTTTATTTTTAACAAAAATTGCGATAACAAAACCATTGTTCTACTATTCCTGTCAGGCGGATACTTGACGAGCTCCCTTTTTTATTTATTTCAATTGAGGCGGCCTATTTCTGCTTTCATTTTCTCGATACTTTAATTGATCAAGGGTAATATTCATGGCGAAGATTAACGATTACTACCAGAAAAAACAGCTCATGGAAAAGCTCACGGAAGAACTGCACCACCTGGAACAGGACAACGCATTGAAACGCGAACTGGAGTTTGAAGAAAAAGTTCGCAAATTAATGAAAGAGTATGACAAGTCTTCCAAAGATGTATTGCAGGTTCTGGGCGCTATTGACCCTTCAATAAGCGGTGCCAAAGTCGACAGCGCAGCAGGTACCCGGCCCAAGCGTCCTCTGAAAACCTACACAAACCCGCACACCGGTGAAATTGTGAAAACCCGTGGTGGCAATCACAAGACGTTGAATGAATGGCGCGAAAAGCACGGTAAAGACAAAGTTCAAAGCTGGCAGGAAGACTGATAGCACCGCGCTTGTGCTCCTGTAGGAGCGGTTTCAACCGCGAAATTTTTGGATAAGTCGTGGCTTTTTTTGCGACTGAAGACGCTCCTGCGATGTCTCGGAATCCGGTGTGATGTGGTGTTGGCGGGTGTGTAATGTCTTCTTTACGGGTGATTGAAGGAATTCTTATCCGCTTTCGGTTAAAATCTTCAAAACGCATAACCAAGGATGATCCGAATGCTCGCAGTTATTCTCTCCGGTGGTTCCGGTACCCGGTTGTGGCCGCTTTCCCGTGAAGCCTATCCCAAACAGTTCCTGCCTGTGGTTTCTGATGAAACGTTGCTGGCCGAGACGATCAACCGCGGCCTGGCGCTAGGTGATGATGCGCAGGTGATGGCGATCACCAATGAGGAGCATCGTTTTGTGGTGGCAGCTCACCTGCAGAGCCTGGCACCTGATCGCACGGCGGGCATTATTCTTGAGCCTGTGGGACGTAACACGGCACCTGCCATCGCGTTGGCGGCGCTGGCGGCGGCAGAGGTCAATCCGGAAGAGCTGCTGTTGGTTATGCCATCTGACCACGTGCTGCGCAATCTCGAAGCGTTCCGTGAGGCGGTGGCAGTCGGGGCGAAAGCGGCCAAAGCCGGCAAACTGGTAACCTTTGGTGTCGTCCCCGCGTCTCCTCACACCGGTTACGGTTATATTCGTGGTGGCGCCAGTCATGGTGGTTATTCCGATGTGGCGGCGTTTGTTGAAAAACCGGACGAAGTGACCGCCCAGCGTTATCTGGACGAAGGTGATTACTTCTGGAACAGTGGCATGTTTCTGTTCCGGGCAGACCGCTATCTGCAGGAGCTGGAGACCCATCAGCCACAGATGCTGGCAGCGTGCCGCAAGGCTTACGGTGAAAAGAAGGCTGATCTTGATTTTGTGCGGGTCGGGCGTGAGGCTTTCGAAGCCTGCCCGGATGACTCTATCGACTACGCTGTTATGGAAAAAACCCGTGACGCCGTAGTGGTGCCGCTCGACGCCGGTTGGAGTGATGTTGGCTCCTGGTCCGCGCTCTGGGAAATACAGCCCCAGGACGAGCACGGCAATGTTTGCCGTGGGGACGTCATCACCGAAGACGTTCATGGCTCTTATATCCACTCTGAAGGTCGTCTGATTGCAGCCCTTGGGGTAAGCAACCATATTATTGTCGAGACCGATGACGTGGTGCTGGTGGCCGACCGTTCGCGGGTTCAGGAAGTTAAAAAGCTCGTTGCCCAGGTAAAGGCCCAGGGACGTCAGGAACATCGTTTTCACAAGAAGGTTCACAGGCCCTGGGGTACCTATGAAGGCATTGCCATGAGCGATCGCTTTCAGGTCAAGCGTATTGTGGTGAACCCGGGCGGAACCTTGTCATTGCAGAAGCACCACCACCGGTCCGAGCATTGGGTAGTGGTCAAGGGCACGGCAATGGTGACCCGCGGCGAAGATGAGATGTTGCTCACCGAGGACCAGTCTACCTACATTCCGCTGGGTGTGACCCACCGTCTGGCGAATCCTGGTGTCATTCCGCTGGAATTGATTGAAGTACAAACCGGCAGCTATCTGGGTGAGGATGATATTGTCCGTTTCCAGGACACGTATAATAGGGTCTGACCCCGTTTTTCCAATCGACCGCCAGGATGGTGGCCAGCAAAATAAAAAGTAACAGGGAGTTGTTATGGAAGACTGGCAAGGATGCCTTAGCCCCCTCTGCCAAACCGCACTTCAGCACGCAAAAAAGCGCGTGCTGGACCGGGGTGGCCTCGCCATTACGGTCGAAGACTATCTGCTGGCGCTGATGGACAGCGACCTGTCGATCACTTCGTTTCTTCGTCGTCGTGGGGTGGATATCGACGAATTGACTCGCACGGTGCAGTGCGAGCAGCCCATAGTGACTGCGGTGAATGGGGAAGATTTGCTGTCCTCTCAAATCCGGTACTGGTTCGCGACCGCCAACGAACTCTCTCGGGCGCCGTGGATCGACTGGCCGCTACTGCTGAAAACCCTTGTTCATGACGCCGATAGACTGGCCGGTAAGGCTTATGTGGCGGTGCTTGAGCAGGTGGATCAATGGCCAGTTGATGAAGCCTTTGAGCGGGTTGAGGAGGAGGTTTCGAGCGCGGAGATCTATGTGCCAGCGGTGATCACTGACGCATCCTGGCTGCAGCTGGCAGAAGACGTTGCGGTCAATCTCTCGGCCCGGCCCGAGAATATGGTTTGGGTTGCCGGCCCGACAGGCTGCGGAAAAACCAGCTGGTTGCAGTCCCTCACAGGTCTGTTAGGCCAGGGTTTCATCATGCTGGATCTGCGTCGGGAGGCCGACATCATGGCCTCCGGGCTCGGTGCTTACCCCGGTGCTAACGGCGCGCCCCGACATCCGGTGTTGATCCTGGACAACATGTCCCCGGCTGATCTCGCGCTACTGATGGCGGATAGCCTGAGCGTTGCCAGCCAACTGATCCCGGCCCACGAAGGCGCTATTCTGTTGCTCAGTAATGGCGAGAACAACAACGGTGTCGACGAGCTGGAATGTCGAACCGGGCGGCGCCTGGCGAAGACTGCCATGCCGCCAGCCAACAGTTTTCAGAACCTGGCAATTCTGTCTGCGCATCAGCCAGCCATTGAAAACCATTGGCGTGTTGAACTTACGCCAACAGCTTTGCGATTTGCCTGTTCTGCGGCCGGTTGCGTAGGCGTGAATCGGAAGCGAGCACTTACACCGGGGGAGGTGATTGGCTGGGTATCCCAGGCGGCAGCAAGGGTTGACCTGGTGGCGGAGCGGGGGTTGATGGATAGCCAACGGCTGGCGGCAGAAATGGAAACCCTGCAGCGTCAGCTGCTGGTCGCTATGGCACGCGAACAATCTACCCACAAGCTGAAAAAGGCGTTGGACCAGGTTTCCATCGAGCGCGCCGCAACTGAAGTAAGCTGGCATGAGCGCCGCGAAGCAGGCACCCTGAGACAGGTGACAGTAGATGATCTAAAATACGAACTCACACGCTGACGCCATCATACAAAACGCCGGGAGATGTTCCGAGTGCAGGATTTGGAAATTTATATTCGTGACCTGAAACCCAATATTCTCTCCGAATGGCTGCAAGCCCATCTTGATGGGGTGTCTCTGGCGGACGAGGTGGCGTCTGGCAAGGCGGTCGTGGGGTCGGGACGTTACCAGGATGAAGACGTAAAAATCAGCGTATATCCGGGAGCTTTCGGTAAGCGTTTCACCTGCCTGATACTGGAAGGCGTGAACCTGCCCTGGTCAACCGACCTCGATACCGCTCGCAGCGCCTGGGGCGCGATGGCAACAGAAATTCGATGCAGCCCCGGTGACTGGAAAGAAGGGGACCCGGTGGAAGAGGATAAATGGTGGCGCCTGGATGAGCGGGGCGAACAGAGAGTGATCTGGAACTAGTAGATATAAGATTAGCGACTGATGTCGCTCCTACATACATATCACAACACGGCCATACAATGTAGGAGCGGTTTTAATCGCGAAAAAGCCCGAAGCACCCCAAAGTCCGAGATGCCTTAGTAGGAGCGGTTCCAACCGCGAGTCAGTCGCTCAGGATAGATACGTTATCCGCCTGCAGACCCTTATCGGCCTCCACCACGGTAAACCGCACTAGCTGACCCTGGCGCAAAACCCGACGTCCACGGCCACGAATCGCGCGGAAGTGTACAAATACTTCATCGCCACTGTCACGGACAATAAAACCAAAACCTTTCTTGACGTTGAACCACTTGACGGAGCCTTCTTCGTCGCCTTCAGGGCTGTCGTCGTCATAGTCGGCGTCTTCTTCATCATCATAGTCGTTGCTCTGAGCCGGTGCAGCCTGACGACGAGGTTCATTGGCGTTGGCGGAAGCAGGCGCAGAGGCTTTACGCTGGGTAAAGACAAAGGTCAGATAACCGACAATAGCAAACAGAGCAAAGGCGATAACATATGCGGCAATGCCCTGGGCGCTGCCAAGGACAAACGTGGTGCTGTTTGCCAGCTCACTTGAGCCAGATTGGGACAGAACCTGGAAAACTTCCGGTGCGAGGCTCAGTAACAAAAAAACAAGAATAAAGGGTGCGGGAATCGCGATCAGAATGGCTAAAAGGATCGCTTTAGCTGGATTACTCATTGACGAGGTACTCTCCATTAATCAACAAAAAATAATAAAAACCGTGTATCAGGTAAACTTGGAGAATCAAAAAGTTTCCCTGTCTACGCAGTCGATGAAAACCGCCTTATCTGCCGCATAAGCGTAAGATCGGACAGCGCAAAGGCGGCATGATAGCAGATAACCCCAAACACTGACCAAGGAACCTCTTCGCAATCTGCCATGAGGTTGGATAGGCCCATGAATAACGATCGAATAGAAGCCCGGCTGGACGAGTTGGAAACCCGCCTTG